>NZ_CP015207.1:305000-610000 GCF_002101375.1 Sporosarcina ureae
CCAAAGCTAGAAACAAAGAACTGATAGAAAGCGGGACACTAGAAATTGAATTCGATGTAGGAGAACGTTTTGATAAATACGACCGTTTGCTTGCCTATATTTATGTAGATGGAAAAAGCCTTCAAAAAGTCTTGTTGAGTGAAGGTTTAGCTCGTGTAGCGTACATCTACCCCCCAAATACTCGATACGTAGATTCTTACGAGAAGACACAAGCGATAGCGAAAGAAAAGAAGTTGGGTATCTGGTCAGTTGAAGATTATGCTACCGACTCAGGCTTTAACGCGCAGGTAGTAAAAGAAAAACCTGCTGAACTGGCACCTGAAAAAGAGACATCAGCACCCCATTCTGTAAAGACAGAACAACCAGTTGCGCCTGTAGCCAAGCCCACACCACCTGTCCAAAACACGGAATGGTTTCAAAATTGTACCGAACTAAGGAAGACCTATCCTAACGGTGTGCCAAGCAGTCATCCCGCATATCAACTTAAAATGGATCGCGATAAAGATGGATTTGCTTGCGAACGATAAAATACTAGCTGATTAGAAAACTCGAATAAAAAATCGCGTGAAACCAAGTTAGAAAACTTGATTTCACGCGATTTTAGCTTTGCTTGCATTATTTCTTTATCCATTTCGACTCCAAAGGAATTCCTGCATCGGCAAATAGATTATATACGGGGCATCTTCTTTCCACTTCCGCTTTCAATTGCTCGATCGCTTCATCTGATTCATGTGTAGTGAGTTCGCAAACAAAACGAACTTTCTGGAAATGTGTTTTTATGCCTTCTTCCCCCATCAAACCTCTAGCGTCCACGATCCCTGTCGTATCAAAATGAATTGCTGTAAAAACAAAGCCTTGCTCGTTCGCAATTAATGGAATCATTACCGCTTTACAGCCATTCAGCGCAGCCGCAATAAATTCAAGTGGATTCGCTCCGGTGTCGGTTCCACCTAAATGAACAGGTTCATCCATCGGAAAACCTTCGAAGTCTCGGATCGTATGAGTAGAGCGAACCCCTTCGTCCCACTTCGCTGTAGCAGCAATCTTTACTAATGCATGGTTCGTTGTTGACATAAACCCATCCCCTTTTAATTCTTACTATTATGATTCGTATTGTATCATATAGGAGTATTGAATGTAATAGGAAATGAAAATTTATAGTAAGAATTCACAGAATTTATAAAATAAATGAAAATCATACTACGCGATCAACTGGTCAGCCATTATACACTTTGACCCGCTTGATAAATAGCGAACAGATAAAACCAAAAATCGATATAATGGTCGCAAATAAAAATGCGTTTTGCACACCTGTAATGACTGCTTCGGCTTGATGAGCAGCTGTAATAGGATCGCTAATATTGCGTAAGAACGTATTTTGTGACGTATTTAGTATAGTAATCCCAATCGCTGTACCAATTGCTCCAGACGTTTGAATGGTCGAGTTAACAATTGCTGTTCCATCAGGATAGCGGTTTAGTTGTAGCGAGTTAATTCCATTTGTTTGAGAGGGTGTCGTCACCATTGACATACTCATCATTAAGAGCATGAAGAAGAGGATGATCCAGTAAAAGCTAGTCGTCGATGAAATCGTGGCAAAAAATAACGTAGCTACAATACTCATTGCAAATCCACCAATAACCAAGCCCCTTGGACCATATCGATCAAAAACCCGCCCACTGACCATAGATGTAATACCGTTAAAAATACCCCCCGGTAATAGCAATAAGCCTGCTTTAGAAGCAGATAAACCGAGTCCTGCTTGCATAAACAGTGGCAATAAAATATTGGAAGAAAATATAATTAGATTTGCAAACAACGTTAGGATAATGCCTAACGTAAACATTGGATGCTTAAACACTTCCAAATGAAGCATCGGTTCTTTAATTGATCTTTGACGAAAAGCATAGAGAACGAGAGCCATCAAACCTGCCGCAAAAGATGCCATCACAATCGGACTTGACCATCCTTCACTTTCTCCAGCATAGCTAAATCCAAATACAATGCCCCCAAAACCAATCGTAGAAAGAATTATGGAGTATGCATCGATTTTTTGCTTTTCAACAGCGGATAGATTCGGTAAGTATATCATCCCGAATATCAATGCGAAAACAAGAATTGGTGTGATCAACCAAAATATCATATGCCAATTGAAATAATCAATAATCAATCCAGCTGAAATCGGACCTATAGCTGGTGCAAACATCATCACTAGACCGACTAATCCCATCGCAGTCCCTCTTTTCCAAGGTGGAAAGAGAATCAGAACGGTATGGAATAACAAGGGCACGAGCAACCCAGTACCTATCGCCTGAATAATCCGTCCGATTAACAAAATGATGAAGCTTGGAGATACGGCAGCAATTAGTACACCTAAAATAGAAAAACTCATGCTCGTAATAAAAAGATTCCTTGTCGGAAAACGTTTTATGAGTAAGCCAGAAACGGGAATGATAATACCAAGCACGAGTAAATATCCCGTAGTTAACCACTGAGCTGTAGATGCAGAAATAGCAAATTCCTTTATCAAATCATTCATCGTCATATTTAAAGCAGTTTCACTAAACAATCCGATAAAGCCACCAATCAGTAGCGCAGTCATGATGGGAGCGACTTTTAGCTCTTTATTTTTTATCTTTTCTTGTATTGAATCCTCCATGTATTGAACCTTCTTCCATAACTTTTACTGACCATAAAAAATAAGATAACATCTAGCCACTACGATAGCTAGATATTACCTCATAAAAGTGCTTGTATCACGTGTTTAGGAAGGATTCAAACATCTATTTACTTTAAAGCACATCCTGATAGTAGCGATGCGCTTTTGTACTTTATAGATAGAGATTCATTCATCATTCTATATAACGACTCTGCATGTCATCATATAGAATGGTTTTTACATCAGATGGTACTTTGTCACTTCATCAAGCCAAAATATCCTCACGCAAGATAAAAGTAGACAATGCTTCAATTTGCTGCGAAATATCACGATCCGCTTCTAATGGCGGACAAATAGTACGCACTTTTTCTAAATAGGCTTTAGTTGCTGGGGCAAGCTCTTTCTCCGCTTGCTCCAAGTGAATAGCTTGTGAAGCACAAATCAGTTCAATTGCGATGACGCGGGAACTGTTATGAATAATTTCACGTGCTTGTCGAGAACCAATTGTCCCCATACTGACATGATCTTCCTGGTTAGCAGAAGTTGGAATAGAGTCTACACTCGCTGGATGGGCAAGTACCTTATTCTCCGAAACAAGTGCAGCTGCAGCGTATTGCGCCACCATCAAACCACATTCCAAACCTGGATCGGTAGCAAGGAATGGAGAAAGTCCACTAAGCTGCGGGTTGACTAATCGCTCAATTCGTCTTTCTGAAATATTAGCCCATTCAGCTGCGCCAACTTTCATGAAGTCCATAGCCAGTGCAATCGGCTGTCCGTGAAAATGACCGCCAGAAATGATTTCGCCGTTTTCAAGAATGATTGGATTATCTGTGGCAGAGTTCATTTCGACACGTAAACGATCATCGACATATTGAAGCGACTGCCAAGAGGCACCGTGTACTTGCGGAATACAACGAATGGAATAGGCATCTTGCATACGGATTTGTCCTTGGCTAGTTATTCGTTTACTGCCTTTTAGCCAGTTACGCATTCGTGAGGCGACCACTTCCATCTCTTTATGCGGTCGCACAGCTAGAAGTCCTTTATCAAACGCTGTAATGATCCCTTGTAACGCTTCCATTGTTAGACTTGCTGCCATATCCGCAGCCAGACCTACACGCTCCGCTTCATTTAATCCAATAACACCAACCGCAGTCATTGCTTGCGTACCATTGATCAAAGCAAGTCCTTCCTTTGCCTGCAAAGTGACCGGTTTTAATCCCGCACGCTTTAGTGCTTCTCCGCCCGGCAAGATCTCTCCCTCGAATTCTGCACGGCCTTCACCAATTAGCACAATCGCTACATGCGATAATGGAGCCAAGTCACCGCTTGCACCTACAGAACCTTTACACGGAACGACTGGATGAACGCCTTTATTGATCAACTGAACCAATAATTGTAGTGTGTCTTCTTTAATTCCGGAAAAACCTTTTGCTAGTGCATTCGCACGTAAAACCATCATAGCCCGTACGACAGGTTGTGGTAAAGGCTCCCCGACACCTACAGCGTCCGCACGAAGCAGATTAAGTTGCAATTTTGTAATGTCTTCATCTTCAATCTGAATATCACTTAACTTGCCAAATCCAGTATTTACACCATAGATAACTTTTCCATCTCGTAATTGTTTTTCAATACGCTCCCGACTTTCTCGAACACGTTGCAATGCATGATCGGTAATTCCTACTGGCACTTTACCAAAAGCAATACGCTCAATTTGTTTTCTATCGAGTGATTCACCGTCTAATTGAATCAACTGCTTTTCTTCATCTGTAAAATTTCTGTCTAATTGAATCAATTTCCCATCTTTACTCATTCCAACACCTCTTATTCTTTTTTATAAAACTACAGCTGCTACTATTCCGAATATAAATAAAGGAATATTATAATGTAAAAATGTAGGCACACACGTATCCCAAATATGATGATGTTTACCGTCCGCGTTCAATCCTGATGTGGGTCCAAGCGTACTGTCTGAAGCGGGTGAACCTGCGTCTCCTAATGCCCCTGCTGTACCGATCAATGCAATGGTCGCAAGAGGACTGAACCCCATAACCATACATATCGGAACGAACACTGCAGTGAGTATCGGAATCGTTCCGAACGACGTTCCAATCCCCATGGTCACTAGTAAACCAATCAATAAGAGAAGTGCAGCTCCCGCCACTTTACCATAGCTGAAATAGCCTTCTACCGCGGTTACCAGACTGGTTACAGCACCTGTATCTTTTAAAACAGTTGCATAGCCTGAAGCAAGAAGCATGACAAATGCAATCGCTCCCATAAGCTTCACACCTTCTTGGACAACCATTTCACCTTCACTCAATGTGACGACTCTTGCAACAAACATCACGATAATGCCTACTAACGCACCGATCACTAATGAGTGTAACAAAACCTGGACGACTAAAGCAGCAACAATCGCAACAAGCGTTAAAATATCTCGTAAGTCAAGCTTGTGTCTAACCGATCCCTCTGTAGCCGCTAATTGAACAGTAGATGAAAATATTTGTTCCTGACTAGCGCGTTCTTCTGCAGATTCATAATCACGTGGCTTACGATACGTTATGAATACTGCGATAAATAAACCGACAAACATACCGACTGTCGGTATTGCCATTGCAAAAGGTACTTGCGATAATGTGACCGGCATCCCGTTGCTACTGATTTCCTGGACAATTATGCCGTGGAAGATCAAACCGTAACCTGCTGGAATTAACATATAAGGCATCTTCAAACCGAACGTCAGAGCGCAAGCGACAGCTCGTCGGTCCAAACGCAAATAGTTGAAGAAAATCAACAAAGGCGGGATGAGAATCGGTATGAAGGCAATATGTACCGGTATCAAATTTCCTGACAGACAAGTCAAGCCCGCAATCATCAAAAGTAACGTATATTTACTCATTTTTTTTACTGACAATAATTTATCTATCAACAATTTTGTAATGCTCGAATGGGCAATCATGGCTGCAAAGATTCCCAGCAATATATAGCTTAATGCAGTTTCAGACTGACCACCCATTCCGCCAAGAAATAAGGAAACTGTATCTGATAACGATAAGTTGGAAAGAAGTCCCGCTGTTATCGCTGCCATTAATATCGCAAATATGACATGCACTCTAGCTAGGCTTAATACTGTTAGAACTAATACGGAAATGAACACTGGATTCATTAACACTACTCTCATCCCCCTGAATTCTTATCTAATTTCAGTACCTTCTTTTAATCAATTTCTCGCATCAGATCACTTTTGACTTTCATACCACTTCTGAATTAATGCAGCGGTTAATTTTCCTGTATTTGTTAGGTTTTCTATGCTGATGCATTCTCGGAATGAATGGATATTTTGAAAACCGTTCCCTAACGTCAAGCAAGTCAATCCATTTTCATTTAATACATTTGTGTCAGCTCCGCCTAGAGTTTGGGTTAAGTATGGATCGACACTTATATTGGCCGATGCATCCAAAACGGTTTTTGTTAGGATATGATCTTCCGGAATTGCGAAACCACTATACTTTTTCTCGATTTTCACGTCTACGGAGCCACCACGATCTTCCACAGCTTTACGCATGGCGTCTTCCATATGTTGTAGTTGCTTATTTAACTTATCTTTGGAGAAACTACGCACTTCACCAACGACTGTCACTTCGCCCGGTATAATGGAAGTGAGTTCTCCGCCTTCGATAATACCTATATTTGCTAAGGTTTCATCATCGATCTCACCTAAGTTCAGCTTCAACAAACCAGCTGCCGCTAAAATGAACGCATTATTCCCTTCTTCTGAATTCAGAGCAATATGCGCCGCATTTCCTTTTACTTTCATCCAGATCCTACTACTATATGGACCTTTCAAAATCGTTTGACCCACATTTCCGCTACTATCAAAAATGTAACCGAATTTACTTTTCGGTTTGCTGTAATCTAAATGACGCGCACCTACGAGACCTGGCTGTTCATTGACTGTCAAGACCAATTCAATCGGCCCATGTGGAATTCCACTCTCAATCACAGCACGAACACCTTCTAAGTATGCGGCCAATGCTGCCCGATCATCTGCTCCTAAGATGGTTGTGCCATCTGAGTAGATCACACCGTCTTTAATTACTGGCTTTAAGTCTTTCGTAGAAAGCACAGTATCCATATGTGTAGAGAAAAATACTGGTGCTACAGATGAATCTGTTCCTTCTTTATATGCAATCAAGTTGCCGACTTGTCCGCCGAATTCTTTATGCGCCTCATCGAATTCAAAAGTAAAACCTAGTTCTGGTAATGCCTTCACCAAGTAGTCTGCTACCTTTTGTTCTTTCCCACTAGGTCCGTCAATTTTTGCTAGTTCAAGGAATAAGTCGAGTAAACGTTTTTCATCCACACATTCTGCTGCGTTATTTTTCACTTGTTTATTTGTCATTCTACATCGCTCCTTTTCTCACTGTGCTTTTACATGCTCTACGACTACTTCGCCGTCTTTTAATACAGTCTCCACAATATTGGTTCCGAGTTCATATGCAATATGGACATAAGAAGGAATAGCCCAAATCTGTAGATCAGCTATTTTGCCTTCAGCAATTACGCCCCGATCATGTAAATCTAACGCGCATGCTCCACCGTAAGTCGCTGCTTTGATAGCTTCTTCCACCGTGAATTTATACAGTCTGCAAGCTAAATTGATAACAAATTGCATCGACTCTGTATAACATGCTGGACAAAGATCCGTGGCCAGCGCAATATTCATTCCTAAATCCAGCATTTTACGTGCATCGAAAGGTTTGGTATGACCTACCGCAAAATCTAATGCTGGCATTAACACACCTGTTACATTCGATTTAGCAAGTTTCTCCATTACTTCAACCGGCGTGTAGTTTAAATGATCGACGGAGACCATATTCATTTTGACTGCAAGATCAGATCCACCGATATACGAGTAGGCATCCGCATGCAATTTCGGTTTCATACCATATTTTAAGCCAGCTTCAAGTATCTGTTCGGACTCCTCGGCCGTGAAGTATCCGTCATCACACCAAGCATCGCAGAACTCCGCCAATTTACGTTCGCCGATTTTTGGAATCATATCTTCTATAATGACACGTAAATATTCTTCTTTTGTCATGCCTTCTGGGAATCCGTGTGCCCCTAAAAATGTGTTATATACATCAACAGGTGTTTCTTTATCCAGACGTCGTCCAACTTCCAAAATTTTAATTTCACTTTCTGTCGTTAACCCATATCCGCTTTTACTTTCAATTGTTGTCATGCCGTACTCTAACATGTTCATCATTCGTTTTTTTGATTGTCGAAATAACTCTTCCTCAGATGCATGTCGAGTCAGTTCTATAGTTCGGTTTGGTCCTGCCGTTATGCCCATTTCTATTAATTTATTCAAATCACTTCCTGCTATTTTTGCAGCGTACTCTTCTACACGTGTACCATTGAAGACGAGGTGCGTATGCGAATCAACAAACCCTGGTGCGACAACCTTTCCAGTAGCATCAATTTGACGCGCATCGTCCAGATTGATTGTGGTACTTCCTTCTTTTTCCGAACCTACTCCCGCAATACGTCCGTCTTTCACCGCAACCCAAGCATCTTTAATGACACCAAGACCTGCCATTCCTTCCTCAGCGCAAGTCAAAACTTCCGCTGCATGACGAATTACTAAATCGACTTTTGTATTACCATTCATTAGAGTCACAATAGAACCCTCCTGCTAAATAATGTTGTGCCTTTTACTGGAAAGCGCTTTCATAGGAATAAAAATGCTAATGGAGTTACAATAATTAATGATAAGACCGTTCTGATGAACCAGAGAGCTACAATCTCCCGCATTTTAATTGGGATATCTGTGGATAAGATACACGGGATCAACGCAGAGAAAAATAGAATAGTGGAGATGGAAATAGAACCTACAATGAATCGTGTATGTAGACTAGTTTCTATCACCATTAATGATGGTAAGAACATATCCACAAGATTGATCATTGCTGCTTTTGCAGCTAGAAATGGTTCAGGTATTTGTAAAATCCACGTTAATGGTAAGAATATATAAGCTAAATAATCGAACACGGGCGTATGATTAGCCAAGATTAAACCAATTAAGCCTATTGCCATAACAGATGGTAGTACACTCATCGCCATGAGAATACCATCCTTCAGCGTCGATATGACATTTTTAAAAAGTCCTGGCGCATTTTGAGCAGTTAGCATCGACTCTTGCCAAGCATGCTGGATTCTTTTCTCTTTAATAATTACTTCAGGTGCACCATCGCCCGTATAGTAATCATCAGGTATTTTGTTGATCGGCCACATTCTGACTGTAATGGCAGTAACCAAAAATGTGACAAGGAATGTTAGCCAAAAGTACAGATTCCAAATCTCCATTAAATTCAATGTCTTAGCGACGACGACCATAAATGTAGCAGATACGGTAGAAAATCCAGTAGCAATAATAGTTGCTTCACGACGGGAGTATTTGCCTTCTTTGTAAATGCGATTCGTGATCAACAGTCCGATAGAATAACTACCTACAAAAGAAGCGACAGCGTCTACCGCTGACTTTCCAGGAGTTTTCCAAACAGGTCTCATAATAGATTGCATTAGGATTCCGATAAATTCCAGCAAACCATAGCCCACTAACAATGCTAAAAAGATTGCTCCAATTGGAATCAATACACCAATTGGCGTCAATACTACCGAATAATAATAAGGCCCCATATCATCCGCCAATAACCATCTAGGACCCATTTCAAATAAAACAAGAAAAGATGCGATTGCTCCTAAAACTTTTAGACTAGAAAAAATCATATCCATTTTGGTTCTACGCCAAACACCCGAATAAAAAGGGTAAGAAGCTCCAAGAACCATAATGATCAAAATATAATATGAAACAAATGTTGGAATGGTATTACGAATCCACGTTACAAAATGATCTAAAGGTATAGAAGTTTTCCCATTCAAATCTATTGGAACAAAAAACATGAAAATACCAATTAAACTGAAGAAGAAAAAGCTGAAAATATTACGCATGGAGTAAATATTTTCTTGTTCCTCTATAGGATGTGCATCCATCAAATCAACCATCTCATTTACATCGTTCATTCTCCTCACCCGCCCTAGTAAGTGTTTTTGTTAGTTAAACAAGAACAGAGGAGGTCAAACAGGCGTTTGACATCCCCCACCCACTTCTCTTAGGTTCTAGTACTAATTATTTCATTTCTGCTTTCACTAAATCTTTAGGTCCAAATGTTGCTTTACTCTCCCACCATAATGGAATTTTAATACTTTCCTCAGTCAATTCTCCTTTACCGTTAGCCACATCACGTGCCGTTTCATAGCCGGCCTGTGCGTGGCGGACCACACCAATTCCGGAGTCTACTGTCATCGCAACTTCAAGACGCATATCGGATTCAGCTGTGCCGTCCGCTACCATCGTGACACCTGTATGAACTGCTTCACCCATAGAGTAGTTTGCTTGAATTGCGATAAGATCACACATACCCACTGCATTTAATAATCCGTTCAACATCGGCCAATCAGAAATCAAGTCACTGCCGTCTTTCATGTTTTCTGATTCAAATGTCGGGTTAACAATAGATCCTGAATCCAAGTTGTCACGTGAAAATGCAACTGGACCCGCTAATTCACCACGACGAATCATGTCATTTACTTCTAAAGCAAACTTTTTCCGCTGACCAAAGCCCATATAACAAATACGTGCAGGAAGTGCTTCGATTGGAATATGTTCTTTCGCTAGTTTAATCCAACGCGTAACCAAGTAGTCATCTGCAAACTTCTCAAGAATCATATCATCAATTTTACGAAGGTCTTCTGCTTCTCCTGATAGACAAATCCAACGGAAAGGTCCGCGGCCTTCACAGAACAATGGACGAATATATTCCGCTACGAATCCTGGCAAACGCTTCGCCTCTTCTTTATCCATCCCTGCATCCATACACTCTTTACGATGGCTTGTACCGTATTCAAATGCATGAACACCTTCATCCATGAACTGAATAAGCGCTTTCAATTCACGAATCATTGTTTCGCGACCTTTTTCCAAATACAAGTCACGGTCTGTATCACGCAACAGCTCTGCTTCTTCTACTGTGTAGCCGGAAGGTAGATATGAGATCGGGTCATGACCTGGCGTCATAGACGTTGCAATTTCGGGACGGAAGTCACTCTTCAAAATTTCTTCAAATATGTCTGCAGCGTTTCCAACTACTGCGATTCCAAGTGGTTTGCCTGCTGCAGCGTATTCTTTCGCCTTTTTAATCGCTTCATCAAGTGAAGGAGCTAGTTCATCAATGAAACCTTTCTCAATGCGTCGATTGATAATTTCCACATTTGAGTCAACTAGAATACACACGCCACCATGCATTGTCATCGCACGTGTTTGGTTTCCACCCATACCACCTGCACCTGCAGTCAATAGGATCTTACCCACGAGGGAGTCGTTATAGTGAAGGCGAGCAATCGCTGATAATGTCTCAAATGTACCTTGGATTACGCCTTGTGTTCCGATATACTCCCAAGGTGCTGCAGTATAGTTTGCATAGATTGTTAGGTTCTTATCTTGCAGATCATAGAATGTAGGCCAATCCGCTTTCATAATATTCGTTGTCGCCATGACAACTGTCGGAGCGTATTTATGGGTTTTAAAGATCGCAACCGGCATACCAGATTGAACCACTAATGTCTCGTCGTCTTCTAGATCTTTCAATGATTGGACAATCGCATGATAGGATTCCCAGTTACGGGCTGCCTTACCGATTCCGCCGTAGATTACTAGTTCTTCAGGTTTCTCTGCATTTTCCATGTTGTTTTCTAACATACGAAGAATCGCTTCTTGTCTCCATCCTTTGCAGCGAAGTTTTGGTCCTCTTTGCGCTTTTACGGAATATAAAATTTCTGGTTTTGTCGTCATTATGAATTCCCCCTGAATATACTAGTATTTTTGTTTCTCGCTTTAATATATTGCAAGTACCGTGCCAACTTCCGAAAAGAGAAAAAACCAATAGTAATTATTCTATAGAAATCTTATTACACCAAGGTTAATGACCATTAAAAATATTCGGAACTCCGATGGTAGATTCCTATTAATTTTCACTTTCACCTGCAGATAAATTTCCCCTTTGCACTAACTTTTCAACCACAACGTTCAAAAAACACTTAGCCATAAAGCATTTTCAACTATGCAGATATTTCCTGCATGCAAGTGCAGACTTTTCTGACATCTAAATGATATAATAAAATTTCTACTGAACATAGGAGGTTATTAGATGTTTGCTAAAGCCATTGGTACATTCGCGAGAAGTTTTGTAGACGGCGTCATTGTACTTAATTCATCAAACAAAGTTTTATGGTATGAATTGAAAGAAAATCTATCCTTTACAATAGATTTGGCTACTGATATTAATAAGTTATTTAAACGAGGAGATTTGCACTTCTACCACCAAGAAGAATTTTATATAGAGATTCAAGATCAGCCATTACAGGTAGCTGTCCAGCGACTTGAAGAGCCTGAACCTCTAGTGATCTTATGTATAAAAGAATTTTCATTCCAATTGGACAACAACGAAGCGCGTCTGTATTGCTTAGAAGAAGTTATCCAAACTATAGATGAAGGCGTGATGATGAGTAACTCTGTTGGGGATATTACGCTTTACAATGCAGCACAAGAGAAAATGGAAGGTTTAAATGCTCAAGAAATAATTGGAAGACCTTTATGGGATGCGTATAACTATAATCCACAGTTCTCTGAACACCGACACGTATTTAGTACCGGTAAACCAATCTTCTCAAGATATCGCGCACACTCTAAAGTAGACGGAGTTCCACAGTATGTCAGCTACAGTACATTCCCTATAAAGAAAGATGGAGAAACGATCGGGGTCTTCTCTATTAGTACAAATGAATCCAAATTAAAAGATCAACTTTATCAAACGATTGAGTTAAAGCGAAGTAAACATCAAGTAACCGAGGAAAAAGCTTTCTCTTCTAATGGAACCATTTTTACTTTTGAAGATATTAAAGGTCAAAGTACCGAATTAAAAGCACTATTAAGAGAAGCTCAGGCGGTATCTGTATACAATACAGATACATTGATTGTAGGAGAAACTGGAACAGGGAAAGAACTATTCGCACAAAGTATGCATAATCACAGTTCACGCCGAGATAAGCCATTTGTTGCTATCAACTGCGCTGCTATTCCAGAAAATTTATTGGAAAGTACATTGTTCGGTACGATAAAAGGAGCGTTCACGGGTGCTACAGACCAAATCGGTTTGTTTGAATATGCTGGAGAAGGCACACTATTCATGGACGAAATAAATTCCATGCCTATGACGTTGCAATCGAAACTCATGCGCGTATTGCAGGAGCGTTTAGTACGTCGAGTAGGATCTAACGACGTAACTCCCGTCCGCTGTACAGTTATTAGTGCATCAAACGAAGATCCTGAACGATTGATTGAAGAAGAACGGATGCGACTAGACTTATTTTATCGTGTTGCTAATACAAGTCTATTTATCCCTCCGTTGCGCGATCGTCCCGAAGATATTTTATTTTTCATTAATTACTTTTTGGAATATTTCCAGGAAAAAATGGGCACTCAAACACCCCCGCTGTCTCCTTCTTTGCGGGATGCACTGCTACGCTATTCGTGGCCCGGAAATATTAGAGAGTTAGAGCATTTAATGCAGAATATTGTCATCAGAGTGAACGAGGATGCAAAGGCAATTGAAATTCAGCACTTACCTTCGTATATTCGTGGAAAAATTATTTCTGAGCAACGACTACTTGTAGAAAATGGAGAAGACAAAGCAAGTAGACCGATAAAGAGCTTATTGAATCAGTCGAAAAAGCAGTTTATCCAAACTTCTCTAGAACAGACCGAATGGAATATCTCAGAAGCCGCGCGCAGACTGGGAATCACCCGTCAAAGCTTACAGTACCATATAAAAAAGCATCAATTGGAAAAACCCTGAACTCTTTATTTATTAGATGAACAAAGTTTTTATATTACCGGTACAGCTATGTCGGTCATAGAATGTATATATTGTTCAAGGATCGAGTCAAGCAAATTATGGATGCAAGAGGAGTAGGAGAAGTTAAAAAGAAGTAATGGAGACGGCTATCGTCTCCATCACTTCTATTTGTCAATTATATATTCCAGAATCTGAATATACTTCTATCATTTCGCTACCTGAGCCCTTTATAAACAGTACATATGCAGAATTCATCTACGTTTATCACCTCATAAAAGCGCTTATATAGAAGGCTAGAAGGGTTAAAACATTCATTTTCTCATACAGACAGTCGGCACTTGACTTCCTAAGAATTTTTCATTACTTAAACCGTGCAATTCTAAAAAAGGTTGCTAAATCGAGAATCACAGCCTATGCACATCTAGTACTAAGTATATCATTTTATTGATTAATCATTTCAGCTGGGGTAATCGCTTCATTTAGAAGGAATGTCGTACTAATTTTCGTAATGAACCAATTCTCACGTCCCGGTTCCGGATTCTTTTCTACCGTAATCACTTTATGCCCTTTCCCGAAACTTGCATAAGAAGTGATCAGGTCATAGGCAAGAGTAAATTGTTGCGTTGTTTCACTGATTTTATTTACATGGACAATATGAATATTTGACACCCACGGACTCGATTGTCCAGTTATCCAATTATTTTCTACAAATTGCTTTTGTGTTCGTTTTTGAAGTGCTGGAGATAGCACTGCATATTGAACGGCGCCACTTCGATTTTGCAACCCTAAAATCCATAATTCTATAGTTTGTAAAGGCGTTCTAGTTTGCAATCCATAAATAAATGAACGTAATTGACTATCCATACGCAGGATCACCTTTCGACATACATTTCTACCATTGTATGTTTTGAAAGAATGTAAAGTTCATATATTAAATGCCGCTCTCGTGCCCAATTAGTGGATTGATACTATCAATCCACTGATTTTTGTAATTTCGTTTTCAATATTTCCTTGAATTTTTCGGAATCATCTACTCGAATAGCCACTTGCTCATACTTTTTCTTCATCCCCATGAACAAAACCGCTTCCTGTGGATGTTTTAGTTTTATTATGACGTCCGGATACGTTTTCTCAAAATCGCGTGCTACAAAATCTATCGTATTCTTCATGAGCTTTTTTTCTAATATGGGACGGTCTTCTATGATTTCATCAATGTCCGTCCACTTTATTTCCATACGTTTCATTAAGCCCAATGAAACATACATGCGATCATGGTCCACTTGTAGAGGGTTAAATCGTATAGCTTGAATGTCTCCTAAAAATAAAACAACGGAATAGATATTTATAACTAAAAGTAGCAACGATAAAATCAGTGACTTATCATGTAACCACCAATGCACTCCCAACGTTTCAACTACAATTGCATGAATCATCATCACTTGAAAGGCAATTAGACTTGAATTCTGATGTAGCGTAAACGTATTTTCTTTAGGTAGAGGCTGTTTCTTCCAAAGGCAAAAAGCATAATAGAACATCAGCATTTCTGAACAAATCACTTGAATAATCGGTTGTTTCCTAACTTTTTGGTCTACTGCATTGGAGAAAGCAAATAAGTGGGGTAAAGAACTCCTCTTCACACTCCGGATAATTTCAGGTAAATACTTGAATAGAGTTAACAATAATAATAGTTCAAGCAAAACGAACACAGCTTCCACTACAAAGCCCATTAGAGTAAGCGTTTTAAAAGGGGTTAAATAGTGCATTGGAATGATAAAGCGAGCGACGATTAGTCCTCCTGCCATTAAAGTAAGGAGATATTTCCAGCTTAGTTTCCGTTGCCACGCTAAAAATAATACTGGAGCTACAATAGTGAGATCGATGAGAGAACCTAGAACTACAGGATTGGTATTCGCAGGCAAAATGCTGATTCCTAGTGAAGAACGATATAAAGCAAAGTTGGAAGCCAGTACAAGTAAAAATAGGATAGGCCAAATCATGCGTAAGGATTGTTTATTAAACACCATACTGTTCACCTCAGGTATTTTCAATTTTTTTCTGCAATTTACTGATTCAACTCTAACACGGCGCGTGTTGAACAGCCGCAATTATTTATTCGCTAAAATACACTTAATTTAGGCATGAAAATTTGGTAGTAATACATCCAAACGTTTTTCTGCTTTTAGTATAGATTTTCCGTTACTTCTTCTAGTTCATATTCATCTAGTGGTTCGTGCTCCCAAAGCCTATTCATTCCACAAAAAACGGCCATAAAAGCATATGAAGTTACTGAGCTCTGATTAAATCTGATTGTTAGTTTACATAATATTATTATTCTGATTTCGTCTTATGTGAAAACTCATGCTATGGATACAATGAAGTAATCAGAGATCGCGTTCACTTCATTTAAGACGGGTTTCCAAGGATTCGATAGCCAGTTTAAGTGCGATGACACGACGCTCATTTAACGTTTTTTGAGGACTGCCATCCTTTGCTTTTGCTAATTGTTTTTCAATAGATGGAATGATACGTTGTAGAATATCCTTAGATTGTAAGATCTCTTCTTTAGTATAGAAGAAATCTACACCATTCCAAACGTCTTTTACGCTCTCTAACCCAACTTTTATAGCGTCACGTCGTTTTTCTACAAGTGTTGTATTGGAACCTTTTTCCGTCATACTTTTATAAGCATTCGAAAGTTTATGAAACGTTGATTCTAAAGATTTTATGGTCATTTCTTGTATTTCTCGGCTAACCGTTTTCATCTATGAATCTCCTCTTTCTAATTTAGTCGTCCAACAGTTCATACTTTTTTAGAGCAATATGGCAGGATGCTAGCGCGGCGCCTATTCAACAACTGGATATAGATTTTATTTTACTGCTTGTTGTTTTTTATCTTTTCATTATGAAGATTTTGTTACTCATGAGACCTTCACCACCTTTGGACACGTAAATGGTCTTTGAAATCATCAACTAGCTTGTTCGAGAAACAAATATATTTCTACTATTCATACGTTCATAACCTGTGAAAGGGTTCGTTTTTTTCAGATGTGTTGAATTCATGCTACTATGTTTCAACGTTTTTATTCCACTCTACTATGTACTCCACTGTAGGTATCCATAAAACCAAATTCTCGTAAAGTGATGTAAAAGAAAAGCATCGCTATATGCGATGCTAGTGTACGCCCTCGTCCGATGTGAATCCGCTCATCATTTCAGCATGTTTACCACTCACCGAATCAACTATTTTTTTTGCGCTTCCTCACAATAAACGTCACAAGCAAAGCCACTAGGCCGACAACTGTGAGTACGATCGCATAGATGGTTAGGATTATCCCGTTCGGATTTTTGAGGATGGCCCAAATATTTGAATCATGCTCTACGATTTTTCTACCATGTGTTTGCTCGTAATATGGTGGTACTTGTGCGACACCGTTCATCTTTTTAAAGGATTTGAAGTAATTTGCAATGGCATACCATTCTTTCACTTCTTGGTGCTCATTCATATACACGATGTGGTCTTCAAAATTTGTCACCGGTGTACCTTCTTTTGTCTTTGGCACAACCGATAGGATGCCAAAAGATTTTTCATTTACAAACGGAAGCATTTGAACGGAGTATAAGCCGCCAACCACGCGGTAAAGCTTTTCATCGTCAATTTCTTCGTTTGTCCCATCCATAGATTGCAAACTGATATCCGTGACTTTATTGAAAATGAAGCGATTTGTATTAAACGTGTACCGTAAACCTGCGATATACAATTGAACTTCATTCATAATAGGAGTAATCGAAGCATCGACTTCTGCAATGGTCTTCAATTCTTTGCCGGTCAAATAAATGTCTACAAGCGGATAGCCAGAGATTTCATCGGGACCGATTCCTAAAGAATTCACATTAAAAACGTTTGAAACGGTGATGTCGCCTTTGCTGAAGGTATCTCTAATCGTACCCACTGGAACAACCGCGGCAGCGATCGGTTCATAGTCCTTTCCTTCCAATTGCTGAATCATGTGAATGAAGGAGTCGCCTATTAAATTTCCAATAGGTTCTTCTTTTTGCTCGATTCCTAACTTGGAAAAACGCGCGAAATCGAACGGTGAATAGGCTAACACTTCATCAAACTTCATTCCAAAATCATTGAGGTAGTTCTCTTGTATCGATTTTTTGTATGTATCGATTGTTTTAGTGATCGTTGAATCTACAGAAAGAGAATCGTCAATTGGCCGTAATTCATAATGATTAGCTGTCCATTTATTGGTTTCATTTCGTGTAATACGGAGGACGCCAAGATTTTCTCCATATTGCCCCGCCGAGCCTAAGATAGTAGTACCTACAATAACCGGTTCCTCAAATGTAGTATGACTATGTCCACTAATTATGACATCAATATCAGGAACTTTCTTTGCAATCATTTCATCTTCGGACTGCGACGGAATTTCCGACGTACCTGAATGTGAAAGAGCGATGACTAGATCTACATGTTCTTCATTCTTCAATGTCGCCACCGTGGACTTGGCACTTTCAACCGCGTCATCAAACGTCACACCGGACATCGGCGCATTGCCAGCTGCTTCTTCTCCCATTAACCCAACGATGCCAATTTTAATCCCTTTACGTTCTATTACCATATAATCTTTTACGTCATAATCGCCCATCGATTTTTTTAACGCTTGAATGTTGCGAGGCATCTTGCCGTCCTCATCTGTCGGGAAAATCGTATTCGAAGCGACAATACTAGGCAATTTTTCCCCACTGTCTTTCGCAGCGCGTAAACTACTCGCTAAACCTTCTGCTCTAAAGTCAAATTCATGATTCCCCAAAGTCGTCACGTCATACCCCATCCGCCCCATCATCTGTAATCCGGGTGCATCAGTTGCGTAAATCGTTTGGAACAATGTGCCCATTGCGAAATCACCCGCGTCAACTAGAATCGCATCCGGATCTTTCTCTTTTTGCTCAACAATCGCGCTATGTAATCTAGCATATCCGCCGACGGATTTCTTCTTTTCTCCTCTATCTACTTCAAATGGAAGGAAGTTGTCATGTAAATCATGCGTAAAAAGAATAGTGATTGATTCTTCTGCTGATTCCGCTTTTCCTTTTGGAACATCTAGAGTGAAGATGGTTACTAGGAGCAGAATGATTGAAATGGACTTGACTAGTAAATGAGTAATTAACATATCCTCCTTTCCATAATGTTTACGAATAAAATGTACTTATTGTATACTATCAAGCTTAAACTTCACGCCGATTCTCTCATCTGGTGATAATTGGTTTTTCCATAGATCATAGCTTTTTTTCATCATTTCCTGGGAAAGTTTTTCTGCTTGCTGATCATCGCCTAATAATGCAACGGACAATAACTTTTTATAATAACTGAGTGAAGCTTCACGACGAAATGAACTTTCAAAGTATTTTAACGCCATTTTCACGTACGCTGGTTCAAAGCTGTTTAGCACGAGCGAAAAGAGCGGATTTTCTGACAATCTAGCTAACTCCTTTTGAACTTTCCAGTCATATAACGCAAAAGCTTCCGCTGTATCTAGTAACTCATCGATTTCAGCTAGTACACCCACTACTTTAGGATAATTAAGCAGTACCGCTTTTTTTACATATTGAGGTGTTAGTGCAATACGTAATTCCAAAAAGTAGAGAACGAAAGCGTCTGGCACTTGATCGACATACTCAATAATATCAACGATTGTAGTAATATTTCCTCCGTTCCAATAATCATTGACGACAGCGCGTTGACCTTTTCGTAACGTCAGCCAACCACCGTGACTCAAGCGCTGTAAGACTTCTCGAATGGCGGGACGTCCCAGTTGATACATTGCGGCCAATTCTCTTTCCGTCTCGATTTGACTTCCCGCCAAATATTCTCCTTGAAGAATTGCTTTGATCAGTTCTTTTTCAACAGTTACTGTTCGATTCATAGATCGGTCTCCTTACGTACGATTCTCTAGGTTTTTAGCGGTATCGCTTTTTTCAACTACTTTCTGATCTTTATACGTTCCGAACGTTTTATCGATAGCCGTATGTGTTACACCAAACCAGTAGTTTTCATTTTTAAAATGATGCCAAAGATGCGCTTTTTTAATACGTCTCCCCATTTCAGTACGTGGTTGAACAGGACGATGCGCAATATAATGTTTCCATTCATAATACATGAAATAGACAATGATTCCCGCAAGATAAGCCATCGTGAACGGAAAACTATTGGTTATTAAATAGAAAATTAATGCAAACATGGTGAAGCCGGGTAAACTGAACCAAATCGGCAAGAACAATAGTTTTAAATTCGCCGGATCTACGTGATGATCAAAGTGTAAGCGCTTAATCGTTTTCAGTAAAAATGGATTTGTCGGCGTTTTCATATGAAATAAAAACCTATGAATCATATACTCACTCATTGCATAAGTAGCCATCCCTATTACAAAGGAGATCCACACACCAACGGAGTAAGCATGTAAAAAAGTATAGACTATGAGCGGAATAAATAGCACCAGCATTATAGTGATATCTGGAAACGTGATGAACTCTTTTATATATTTTGTATTCATGAACCGTCCTCCTATCCTATAGTCAATTAATTTATGAAGCTGTTTAACTAGTAGTGTATGCTTGGTAAGACCAGAATTATTCTTGGAGTTACCAACACTATATAGGATTCGGAATTGTTGGTCAATAACTTATAAAAAAGTACCAGGTCCCGACACGATGCTGAATTGTGTCGGGATCTGATACCTCTTACTAAAGCAATTGTCTACCACTATTTTTCGAAGCGAGTAAACTCTCGCTAAGCCTTTTAACTCCTTCCTTTAAAAGGAAGGAAATTGTTATGTAAATCACAGTGAACAAGACCGCGCTGGATTCTTCGATCAAATCAGACTATTCTATAATTCCATACATTAAAAAAGTGCCTGTGTATGAAACTTTCACGAGTGTTTACACATTCTCGTTCGTTTCATACACAGGCACTTTTACTATCATTCCTATTTTATTTACGCCAAAAGTTTGTACAATCAATTTTGTCTTCCATGTTAAATTCGATCAATTTCTCCAACAACCCAAAATGAATTGGCTCATTCCACTTGATTCTAAACAAACCACTTGTAGCGCTATAGCCCGCTTCTGCAATTTCATCTGCAAAGCGCGCAATTCCTGCTGGTTCAGGTGAAATGCTCATATGATGCTTTGCGATAGAAATACCAATAATAAATGTGCCATGGTCAGAGAACATAGGTGTATTCCACTTCATTTGCGGCTCCAAATTTGGGAATGTAGTAGTAACCCACGCCAACACTTGCTCTACACGATGACGTTGTTCGGGAGAATCGATACCCGCTATATATTGCTTGAATATTTCCATGAGGAGACCTCCTAAATTGATTTAAAACTTACTAAATAACCATCATATTTAGTATACAATACAAGTGCTCCTCCTTGGTGAAAGTATCGCGTCCCGACGCGATTCTAATAGTTTCCGAAACCGGTATTGAAAACGAAGCAGTAACTACTAATATAGTCCGGTACCACTTAATTGCAGCAAGGTGGTCACAATATATCTTTTGCCTAGCTCCTCGTCATCAAAAGTTTTTTCGTTAAAAATCTGTCCTCTCTCCCTGAAAAAAGTGTACCATTTGCCATCCTCCTGATAATAATGGAAGCCCTCACCCCGCCCCTTTTTGTCTATTGATACACTTTGGGGAAGTCCATGGATAGTAATATACTCATAGACCTCCTGATTACTTACTGTAAAGACTTCGGCATATTTACGAGTTCTCATATCATTCACACCCAAATTTTCACAAGCAAAGTTTAAGGCATTTCCATAAAGCAGAACACGTATTTGCGTTTCTTTATCAATTAAATTGCTATACTCTTTCTTGGGTTGTTCTTTGATCCAGTAACGATCTGGTAACCCACTTTCATCAAATAAGTTCCCAAGATACTTAATTGCCTCTTTCCAGTTAGGGAACACAGTAAAAGGATGAGGCATTTGACCTTCTTCGTTCCACACCGCCCAATGTCCATCAATCAGTTCCGTCGCAAACCAAAAAGCATCCGTTTCAGTATAGAAAATCCCGTAGGAATTTTCTTGTATTTCCTTCCATGATTTATAGCCCAGCAATGTTGCAAACTCTGTCGCAAGCGGTCCATAGTCTCTAGTAAAAAGTTTTTTGAAAAACTTCCCAACCATATTGTCAGTCCTCATTTCATCTTTACCGTAATATCACTTCTTATTAGACGTTAGAAATGTAGTTTACAATAACTGAAGAATTATTAGAGTAAATATATTTGTAGTTAACTTTAACATATAGGAGGAAATGGATGAAATTATTTTCTAGATACAGCGAACCTAAGTTTAAAAAATTAACCCATAAAAAGCTGTATGAGCGACTGTCATGTAAGTTAATGCCTGCCCTTGCACCTAGTAGAACTTTGGAAGTCGCCACGTCATTGATGAAGGTATTAGGTCCCGACACAATTCTGAATTGTGTCAGAGCTTAGTACCGTAATCGAATGTTTAAACATTCGCATTAGTTTTGCGCATGAATACTCTTCTTACTATTGCTTTTTATATTGGATGATAAACGAGCCAAGTACGCTTTCTACTTCTTCTACTTTCACGATCAACTCTTCGCCTTCTTTTACATTCGGATTGCTACTTAATACAAAGTTCAAATAATTTGTGCTTCCTCAAAAAACAGAAAACCGTTTATATCTGGACTTTTGTATGATAGTCTCACCACCATAGCAATTGGAAATTTCTAAACTTCATTCTCCTCTGTTACTCCCATGTCTACTAAAACCGAAGTAGCCTATTCTTCATGTTCGGTAAAAATCACTCCCCATTTTTCTGACATATAGAGACCTCCAATTATTTCCACTTTAGGCTAACTGTACGAATTTAAAATTAATCTCATTTGGTTTCCTTGCATAAACCCTTATTTCTTGGTTACTGACCCATTTAACATCTCCCAAAAACGGATATAATAGATCAAATCGTGGCTTTTCTTTATAAAGGAGCTTTGTACATATTTTCTTTTGGTTCTTATCTTCAACTATTAATGAGGCTGTACAATCATATAATCCAATTTCAATTTCAATCTTTGCTTTCAATTTGCGATTCGGACTTGATTTAGGCTTTTTATATATTTTTTTGAATATATAATGTTGTTCAATTACCTTCTCATAAGCATAAAGAAAAGGAGTTTCATCCCAACCCTTTTCTTTAATTACAACGCGTAATCCAGCCATCATTAACTCAAGTGTCTTTTTTTTCTTATCAATATCTGATAAGCTGTAAAAATCACTTACACGATATGGAATTGTTACTGGTAAAACACCATCCATGATAATCGGTTCACATGTATATTCAGCATTTGGAAAACAATCAAACTGAACACCAGAAATGTCTTCAAAATTTATTTTAGGTAGAAATTGTTCGAATAAATAAACAATACAATTTGTTTCAAAATAAAATTGAGTTTGCTTTGGTTTACTATGCTCTGGTGAACAATCGTTAAAATTAAATCCCATAAATAACATTTATCAACATACCCCTTTATGGTCTAGAGTGATACTTCTTATTATTAAGTCTACCTTTGTTCCTAAGCTTAGCCGCTGTACTACTTTCCCACGCTAATATTGCCGCCCCCCTTTTACATTTCTTGTAATTATTCTAGCTTTAAATCTATCTTTTCCCCATTTATTAACTTGTGAATTTGCGCTTCTCGACATACCGTTTGTATTTAGCGGAAGGTGCTGGGACCTGGCACCTTACATAGGATCATCTTCATCGTCTGGGTCACGTAAGATAAAACGAGTATGCCATCCTATACATTTATAAATTAATAAGACCGTTCAAAAACAGCTTGAACGGTCTTTTTTCACAATCCTTATTCTTACTTGATTAGTCTACCATTACTCCCCAGCCGTCACTGTATGCATCGAATGGTTTGACTAATTCATCTAGCTTTTCCTGCATATCCATAATTGATTGATATTCCAACAACATATTTATTTGAACAGTACAATACCACTCATCGTATTCTTCATCATAAAACCCTTCTACTTTATAATCATTATGGTGTAGAACAGTTAAAGCTGATTGTAAACTCTCTTCATTTGCACAAGCTATTTGAAAATCAACATCATGTGGTTGACTGAAATCAACACCTTCTTTTTTTAATGATTTCAACACTTGTCCATCTGCATCATTCGGAAACATTTAATAACCCTCTCCTCTTTTGTTCTAATAATCTGTCAACTTGTTCATCTTTTTTATTGTAATGTTGCTTATTTAGAAAACCTACGGATGTAATATTTGGGTGTTCTATAATAGGTGTTAAATCTCCACTTAATATATTGGTATTAACAAAAATAAACTTTTCAAGGTTAGGAAAATGCTTTAAAAATCTAGGTTCTCTATCGGTTGAATACTACACAACTTTAATATTTTTAGGTTTTTTAAAGTATACAATTCCTTTGATACACTCAATTTCTTAGCATGATCTATACAAAGTACTTCTAAAAGTTCCGCTAAATTTGTAATGCCTTCCCATGAAGATAAACTTCTACAGTAATCGACATTCAAACGTCTAAGTTCTTTACATTTCGATACATCTATGAAATCCGTTATATTTGTAAGAGATAAATCTAAACTAATTAGCTTTGGGAATTTTTCAAAATCATAGAAATTACTATATTTACTGTTTTTCTCTTTGTATGAATATAAATTTAAAAATCTCACATCATTAAAATTCACATCAATTTGTCCGGCATTTAAATCATGCCCTAATAATTGATCTCTTCCTATATTGTCATAATTTATAGTTACACTTAACCACGGTTTCATCTATTAATACACCTCAAATTTAGATGTTCTAGTTCATTTATACATAAAAACACACCTTAAGATTATAGTAATCCAAAGGAGATAAACGGTATATCCTATTAAACTATATTCTAATGCCTCATATTTATTTTAATTCTATATTTACTACGACTATTATATTAAAATATATTTACTCCCATCTCAAACAAATTAGTATTAAATGTTTCAGGGATATCTTTGTTAGAGTGGATAATAATACTAAAAGGTACAACTTCACTCTGATAATTATTGCCATCTCGCCAGTCTCTAATAGACGACATCAAAATCTCAAAAAAATTTTCCCTTTCGCTTAAATCTTTTGATAATAATAACTCGAAATTATTAATAAATATCACAAAAAAACTACTTTCCAACCATTCTAAATCATTAATACATTCATCAAAAGAATCCCAATTCTCCGAGAAGTAACTCGGAAAATTTAAATTCAAGTAAAATTGTTTTAATAATTCCTTTTTTGTCAAACAAAATTCTCCATTGATTATCGCGTGAAATAATTGAGTTTCTTTCACAGACTCAACTTGACAGTATACATGATTAAACTTATCGGTATCTCTTGTAAAATGTATATATGGACCTTCTAGACGTTTTAAATTTATATTGTATTGTTCCATTTTGGTCACCTTCTATCAATTTTCAAAAATGATTTATAATAATTTTTTACGATTTTTTGTATATTATGACTTACCATTCTTACCAATAACAAGTCGCTGAGCCCCTCTGTTTACTCTCTTTTTATAAAGATTCACATCATATTCTCTTTAGCTTGTATTGTTTGGAAGTCTGTTTTCTTTTTTTTAAAACGCGAGCACCTTTATAATTTTTTTATTGGTTTAAAATTCTTTAACGCCTAATATTTTTTATCTTTTTATAAGCTTTATAAAGTCTATAACCTCCAACTGGAAGAGGAATAAATTGCGCGAAATGACCATCTGGATCTGTCATCATTATAAGATTACTGTCCGCATAAGTATAGCCCTTCATCGCAATTGGATCATCTGGGTCTGGGCACGCGAAAGGAAGCTTCATCTTCTTTTGTTTATAGTGTCACAGCCGTTTCAGGATCACTAAAAGGTACCAGTGACGTGTCATTGATTGAAAATACACTTGTTTCTGTATCGTCTGTTCAACTATTTCTCTCCCAAATCCATGGCTTTTTTAGTTTTGGGACCTGGTACGTTAAATAAAAAATACCTGCAACAAACTTTGACTCAAGTTGGCTGCAGGTATTATAAATTACTTTTTCAGTTTCTACTCTCATTATCTACTACAACCTATTTTTAAAAATCAAGTTCAGTTGGCGTCTAACATCTTTGACGTCTTCACTTTATAATACAACATATGTGCATCCGGAACGTTCACTTCCACTGCGTAGCGCGCTTCTTTTCCGTTAGTAAAGCGGACTATCGCGATGAAGTTGCCGGGCTTGTTGACACGAATGAACACATCCGGCGAATCGGTATACCCTTCAAACGGCATGTTGTCGGATAAGACTTCCCCGTCCGTCCGCACGAAACGAATAGTTTCAACCTCTTCATCCGCCGCCAGTTTCAGACGCGCCCGCGTCTTTAAAATATCGCTCGCGTAGAGTAACTGCACCTTCAGTTTGCCATCGACTTTCTTCACATCCACATAGTATTTATGATAGTAGCGTTTGATATTTTGATCTTCCATACCATAATTACCGCCGATCTGTAATGTTCCTCTTCCTTCTTTAAGCGGAGTTACTTGCAACCGATCGCCAGTATATCCTGAAGGTGTCTGTCTGCCTTTAATGATGGCTGCGTGATATACTTCCGAGTTGACCGCAAATTCATCCGTGTCCTCATCGGTCATTATTTCCGAGAAACGCAGCATTGGACCCCATGTCTTTAATGAATAGGACTCGGGTTGGACACACTCCGTTAGTTGCATCAACTTCGCTGCCTGTCCTCTTGTCACCCATTCATTGATGCCGAATCTATCGGACGTTACGCCTGTTGTAATACCGAGTTTGTGCAGAATCAAGACATTCGCGCCATGCGACGTGTTGGGCTTGACGTCATGGAATGGATTTTCTTCCGCGTTAAAAGCAAAGCGTGGTAAATCGAATGCTTTCACGAGGATGGAAGCCAATTGTCCCCGTTTGACGGGATCATTCGGCCCGAATCTTCCGTCTTCATAGCCCCCGATCACTTCAAGCTCCGCAAGCTTAGCAATGGCATTATGATAGCCATTTGCTTTCGAGACGTCCTTGAATCCAGGATCCTTCACCATATAATCCGGATTCAGTCCCATCAACTTTGCAATAATTGCCGCTGTCTGACCGCGCGTGATTGGATTGCCTGGCTTAAATAAGCCGTCCGCATATCCCGTAATAATATGGCGTTCGGCCAATTCATTGACCGCCTCCGCAAAGTGCTTGGTATCGGGAACATCCGTGAACTTCTGGTTGCTTGCAGCCATACTTGATAATGGCAAGCTGAGGGCAAGAGCCACCGCGCCAAATGTTATCCAAATCTTTTTCATTGTGTTTCTTCCTTTCTAGTATGTAATCATAGATCAACGTACAGACGGAGAAATTCGAAAATAGTTTCATTGGATTTATACTATATTTATAGCCATAGACAGATCTCTTCGCAATCGTAAAATGGTGGCAATACTACTGATGAAAGGATGGATGAAATATGCTGCAATGGATTTCGACCCAATTGACACTCAACGGCACACCGCTTGAGCAAATCAGCCAAGTTCAGACGCTCTTCGCCCAGCAATTCGAATTTGAAAACCTGGATGTCTTACTGGCGAATGAAGAGCCTATTACCGAGCGATATCTTCAAAATAAAATGATTAGACACGGACGCGGTGGTTTGTGCTATGAACTCAATGGCCTGCTGTATATCGCACTCAGGGACCTAGGTTTCCCCGTACAACTCGCCGCGGCTACAATTTGGGCACCGCCACCACGTGATCACTATGTCCTCGATCGTACACATATCGTGAATTTGCTCCATTACGAAAATACACTGTACGTAATCGACAGTGGTTTCGGCAACAATCTCGTCATGCAACCCGTCGCACTCGATAGCGATCCCGTCACTTCGCCTGCTGGTACATTCCGGTTGCGGAGTGAAACTACTGAAAAAGGCACAATGGTATTTGAACAACTGACGGATAATGGCTGGGAACGTCGCTATGGTCTCTATCCCGACGTAATCGACTGGACACATTTGGACCACGTCAAACAGCAGATCCATCACAGTCCTGAATCTTCATTCAACAAAGCGTTGCTCATCGCCAAAGTAACAAACGACGGCACGTACTCGATTAATGAAGATCGTTACCATCGAAAATGTAGTGACGACGAAGAAACTCTGCCGTTCCAAGATCATGATGACTTACTCGAACAAGTCAGACAGCATGCAGCTCCAGCTGTTTATGAAGCGACTGAGAAGTATATTAACCAGCAAAAAACCTCCTACGACTGATTTTGGTCGTAGAAGGTTGTTTGTATGTAAAATGGTGCCAAGTCCCAATACTAGTCTGAAATGTCGAAGGATCTGACACCCAATATGCTAGTATTACTTACCCCAGTGCTCAGCAATGAATTCATTGCGCCCCGAACGTGCACGATCCTCTTCGTAATGGTCTTTTTCTTTTATGTAATAATCTTGATGGTATTCTTCAGCCCGATAGAACGTTTCTGCTCGTCGGATTGGTGTCACGATCGGTTTTGTGAAAATGCCACTTGCCGCTAGAGCTTCTTTTGATTTTTCGGCAGCTTCCCGTTGCGCCTCTGTGTAATAAAAAATAGCGGTTGTGTAGGATAAGCCGCGGTCTTGAAATTGACCTTCTGCATCTGTTGGATCGATTTGTTGCCAGTATACTTCAAGTAACTTCTCATAAGGAAATAGTACAGGATCAAACGTGATTTCAACGACTTCTATATGACCAGATGTACCTTTTTTCACATCTTCATATGTCGGATTATCGAGATGCCCGCCCATATAACCAGACACGATGTCGTGGACTCCTGGCCATTCTTTAAACGGTTTCACCATGCACCAAAAACACCCTCCTGCAAATGCTGCTTTTTCTATTTTTTCATCAGCCAATTCTACCCTCTCCTTTTATGTGATATGAAGCATGAATTTTAAAAGCGTGTCAGGTCCCTACACAATTCATAATAATGTCGGAATCTGGTACCCAAAATCAGTGTTTCTCCGAAATTCAAGGATTCTTTGATAATCTTCTATGACGTCTATTTCTGACCAAAACATACCCCTAACGTCTACAACATTTATAGTTATCTCATCTATAAATGAATATAAAACGTTTTCCCACCAAAAATTGTGATTTTGCTCTTTTATTAGTTCCTCCAGTCTCTCTACGAACTTCTCCAAAAATATTTTCTTGATTTTTGCTATGCCTACATATTCCCCACTATATTCTTTTAATTCTTTACCATGCCCGATTAGCTGATTATTATTGCAATAGAAAAGGTAATCTAGTTCACTATTCGAATCCATTAGGAAAGTTTGTTCATACCTAGAGCTTAGTAGCTTGTCTAACATATTCTGCTCAAAGTATACATCTGCATTCGCTATGATAATATCTTCGTCTTTAAGTTCGTTTCTCGAAAACCATAGAGAGGCTACACTATTTGTAACACTATAAAACGGATTGAAATAATACTTAACATCGAGATCGCATAGAAGATCCTTAATGATTTCCGCTTTATATCCCACAACAATTATAACTTCAATATTATTTCGTTGGAATAATTCAACAGTATGGCGGATTAATGACCTCCCTCCTATATCAAGTGAACATTTGGGCACGTCGCCAATATATTCGCTAATTCTTGTTCCTCTTCCACCAGCCAATAAGATAGCTTTCAAATATAACCCTCCCTTTATGAAATAGTTTTTAAATTTTTCTTTATTTCATCTAGTAGATATTGGTTATTTTCGATAGTAATTGCACCGAGATGTCCGACTCTAAATATCTTACAACTTAATTCTCCTCCGTTAGGCATTACATATATATCACTATTCATCTTAAGAGATTGAACAACTGATTCAGGACTTATTGATCTAAGTGGACTTACAGCTGTTAATGCGTTTGAAGGACTTTTAGTTGGAATTTCAAAAGGCAGTTTGATAATTTCATTTCTAAAATGAATGGCAAGTTCTCTAGTTTCTTTAATTATTTTTGTAACACTCTTTTTATCAATATACTTCAATTTTTCATTCAATTGTAACAAATTACTTACGGCTGGAGTATAGGGAGTCTGCCCTCTTTCACCGTCAGACAAATATTTGTTGAAGTTAAAGTATACGCTTTTAAAGGAAATCTCTCTCACACGATCTTGTGATTTTTTGTCGAGAACAACATAGGACATACCCGGCGGGAGCCCTAATGCTTTCTGGGAGCTAATAATAACTGCATTAGCAGTACTTCCTTCCATGTCAAAAGGATCGGCTAAATATGAACTAATTGCGTCTATTACTAGGAGTAAATGATTTTTTTTACAAAACTCCTTAACTAAATTTATATCATAGAGTACACCTGTAGAGGTTTCATGTATATTAATGAGAAGGCCGGTAAAACCTTTTTTATCGTAAGGAATTAAATCACCAATAGTTAAATCTTCAAAGAAGTTTAATTTAATCTCTTTATAATGTAGACTATGGACTTGGCAAATCTCTGAGAACCTAGAACCAAAAACTCCTCCATTTACAACAAGCAACTTGTCTTCTTGATCAAACAAATTTAAAACGGTTGCTTCCATTGCAGCTGTACCTGAGGCAGTTAAAAAAACAACTTTAGAATCTACGGGAGAGTTCATACTTTGTTTTAACAGCTCTTCACTTTCTAATGTCATGGCAGAGAATTCTTCATTCCTAAAGTAAGGCATTTGTTTGGACCCTATTTTCAGCACTTCTTTATCAAGTGTGACAGGACCGACTGTGAAATTTAACAATATAGCTCCTCCCTCTATATGTGTTGATGTATCAATGGTTTGACCACCTTAGTTTAAATACACTTAAAGTATACACTAAGAGATATAAATAGTTATCTAAATCTTCTATATAGTTAACGACACGTATTCATTTCAATGGAAATTCACGAAAATCCCTATTCTTTATCCCCACTTACTCCAAGATAGCGATCTTCCCCCTAATCTAGCTAACAAACATTGGGACCTAGTATCTCGAATTTAAGACCGCATGCATCTCCAACTGTTTATAAAGCGACGGTGAATTATATTTATCAGCAAAAACCCTCCTGCGACTGATTTAGGTCGTAGAAGGGATTTCTTTTATAAAATATATCTCCATCGAAATAATTGAAGTTTAGGGAATGGTATTAGGGTGCTACGTCATGCTACTTTGAATTTGAGATAAAGATCTTATTCAGGGGCATGTAGCTCTCAGAAAATGTTGCGTGACGACGTTTAATATGAAGGACTCTGAAGATATGACAGCAATGCCTATTGATTTGTTAGGCTCCACTGCTGCTCAAGAAGCTATGCAAGGTTAAATTAAAACAGACTCCTGTTTGGCTCACATGACGAAGTGGGCTGATCAGGAGTCTATTGTATGGTTTAGGCATTCAAGTTTATTTCTCAAGTAACTGATACAGTACGTCCAAGATGTTAACTTCTCAGTCCACGGCCTTTTTCAATCAAATACCAATTGATTACGTAAAGCACTACGATAAACGTAATCGAAATGACAATGGAAAATATAATGGGTACATCGATCACACCGAGAATCCCGAACCGGAATCCGGAAATCATGTAAACGATCGGGTTGAACTGTGAAATTACTTGCCAAAATGGAGGCAACATCGAGATGGCAAAAAATACGCCACCTAAATAAGTCAACGGCTGAAGAATAAACGTAGGCACAATAGACACATCGTCAAATGACTTGGCAAAAATACCGTTCAACAGGCCCGCCAACGAGAACAAAATAGCCGTCATCAAAAACGTCAAGATGACAATGCTCCACGAGTGCACTTGCAACGGCACGAAAAACAGAGAGATTATCGTGACTAGTATCCCTACGAGAACACTTCTTCCTATTCCTCCAATGACAAAGCCCCAAATAATAATATGAGTCGGTACAGGGGCAACTAATAGTTCTTCAATGTTCTTTTGAAACTTTTGCGAGAAAAATGATGACGAAACATTTGAGTAGGAACTAGTGATGACTGACATCATGATCAATCCTGGGACAATAAATTCCATGTAAGAGAATCCGTCCATTTCGCCAATCCGTTTACCAATCAAATTCCCAAAAATGATAAAGTACAAAGAAGTTGTGATGACTGGCGGGACCAATGTTTGGACCCAGATTCTTAAATAGCGGTTCGTTTCTTTGACCGATAAACCTTTTAATGCTGTTAAATATAATTTAAACATGTATATCCTCCACTATGCAGTTTCTTCCGTAAGCTTTAAAAATAACTCTTCTAATCGATTGGACTTGTTGCGCATAGATAACACTTTAATCCCTTGTTCTGTCAATTGGTTAAACACTTCATTGATCCCTTGATCACGTGCTACTTCTACAGAAAGAGATCCATCGTCCATGAGTTCACTAGTATAACCTTTAATCATTGGCGTCCGTCCTGAAGATTCGATATCTAAAATAACGGTTTCATACTGAAGCTTAGCGAGCAATGATTTCATACTAGTATCTTCAATTAGCTGCCCTTTTTGAATGATCCCGATATTACGACACAACATTTCCGCTTCTTCCAAGTAATGTGTTGTCAGAATAATCGTCGTGCCATTTTCATTCAATTCTTTAAGAAACGTCCACATCTCTCGTCTTAATTCAATATCTACACCAGCTGTAGGCTCATCAAGAATAAGTAAGCGCGGTTCATGCATCAAAGCACGTGAGATCATCAGTCGACGTTTCATCCCTCCAGAAAGCATCTGGGCCTGAACATTTCGTTTCTCCCACAAATCAGACTGCTTCAAGTATTTTTCGCTACGCTTTAGCGCCTCTTTCCTAGACACACCGTAATAGCCCGCCTGGTTCACTACAATCTGCTGAACCGTTTCAAACGGACTGAAGTTGAATTCTTGAGGAACCAGACCGATCTGCAGCTTGGCTTGCATTAACTGCGTATCCATATCATAGCCAAAGACATTCACTTTTCCTGATGTCTTATTGACGAGAGACGTCACAATGCCGATAGTTGTAGATTTGCCGGCACCGTTAGGACCTAAAAGAGCATAAAAATCTCCTTCTTCCACTTTCAAATCGATGCCACGCAAAGCTTCAACACCACCAGCATAGACTTTTTTTAGATCTTTAATTTCTAATGCGTATGTCATTCTATTTAACTCCTCACCATCTTTGTGATCGGGTTTATATAAATATCCATCTGCCAGTATACCATTCCTATAGTAGAGGTACCAGGTTCTAGCACCAGTATGCATCGTATTAAATCTTAGTATTTCCCGATTCAACTCAATAAAAAAAGAGTACCAGCCATCGATATGATGATCGATAGCTGGCACTTTAAGGTGCCTTGTCCCAATACTATTTTGGATTATAAAAACTAATCTTTTCACTAGATGTATTAATAATTCTGAAAAACACTCGTGTTTGTTTCTCTAATAGTTCTAGCATGATAGCTCCGTTCAGACAGCAAAATGCAAGAAAATTTTCAAAATTTTTATGCGCTCGAATTATATTAAACAATTTTAGTTATCTTCTAGACTTCCAATTAATGCTACCAATAACTCTAATCTTTTACTTTATTCTACATCCACCCCAATCAATTACTCCTTTCATTTCCCCGCCCAACCCGCATAAAATAACAATAATAAGGACATGATGAATAAAACAGTAATGAAAAATCAATATATATGCGTACCTACGCAAAACACCAAACAGTAAATGAGGTAGTGTATGGGCTTTTTCAAAAAGAAAGGTAACTCTAAAGTACAATCCACTCCCCCTAGCCAAACGAAAGAAACCAGTTCAACAAACTCAACAAACGATTTAAAGACAAGTCTTCAAGACAATATACAATTCGTAAAGGATAGCCTGGGCGAGAGCACCGATATTGTCATTCGTGAAATACGAATTGGTAGAGGTGGATCGGTTAAAGCGGGTATTTTTTATACCGACGGGTTGTCTGATACGCCTTCATTACAAAATTTCATAATGGAAACCTTGATGCTAGATATAAAAAGTACCGGATTAGAGAAGAAGTTAACGCCTGAGCAAAATCTTTTAACTGCATTAAAAGATTTTGCCATGACGGTAGGAGAGATTAAAGATCTAACCAATTTTGATGATCTCTTCACTTCCCTTTTATCAGGGGATGCGATTCTTTTGATCGATGGCTATGCCGAAGGTCTGGTCATTGGTAATAAGCATTGGGTTGAGCGTGGAATAACAGAACCTGCGTCTCAGACAGTAGTTAGAGGACCGCGCGAAGGTTTTTCTGAAAATCTGCGTGTCAATACAGCTTTGGTTCGACGGAAACTGAAAGATCCGAGTCTTTGGATGGAGTCAAAAGTGATTGGAACACGGACGAAAACGAATGTTGCCATTATGTATATTCACGGGGTTGCTAATGACAAAATCGTCGATGAAGTCCGTTTGCGTTTGGATCGAATAGATATTGACGGGATTTTGGAAAGTGGTAATATCGAGGGGCTTATTGAAGATTCAACATACTCTCCTTTCCCTACCGTTTTTAATACCGAACGTCCGGACACAGTAGCTGCAGCACTTCTTGAAGGACGCATAGCCATTTTAGTAGATGGAACCCCTTTTGTACTAATTGTTCCCGCACTATTCGTCCAATTTTTCCAATCTCCTGAAGACTACTATGTGCATACCGGTATTGGAAGTCTAATTCGACTGTTACGCTTCTTTGCATACCTAATTGCTTTGCTTGCACCGGCGTTATTTATTGCGATTACCACTTTTCATCAAACGATGCTACCACCTGCACTCCTTATTAGCCTGACAGCCCAACGAGAAGGTGTGCCATTTCCGGCATTTATTGAAGCCCTCATAATGGAAGTCACTTTTGAAATATTAAGGGAAGCAGGCGTTAGGATGCCCCGCTCCATCGGTTCAGCCATGTCCATTGTAGGTGCGTTTGTGATTGGTACCGCAGCGGTCGAAGCCGGTATTATTTCAGCTGCAATGGTCATCGTCGTTTCCATAACCGCCATATCAAGTTTTGTTTCACCTACTTACAACTTTGCCATATCTGCTAGGATACTACGCTTTGGATTTATGGTGCTAGCTGCTTCGTTTGGTTTATTCGGCATCGCCATTGGTTTCGTGGCTCTTATTCTCCACTTATGCAGCTTACGTTCATTTGGTATGCCTTATATGTCACCTTTAGCTCCATTTAATGTTTCCGATCAAAAAGATACGTTAATTGTGGTGCCAATATGGAAAATGTTTACTCGCCCTCGCCTAACCAATCAAACAAATAAGGTGAGACAACAAGATCCAGCCTCTGCAAAACCACAGCCGCCCAAAAAATGAGGAATAGGAAAGGGAGTTCATTGATGAAAAAGTGCATAGTTACACTCCTGATTCTCCCCCTCTTCTTGTCGGGGTGCTGGGACAAGAGGGAATTAAATGAGCTGAGTATTACAATGGCAATAGGAATAGATAAAATTGAAAATGAATACGTAGTAAGTGCACAAGTCGTCGTGCCTTCGGAAGTATCCATGAAGGCAAGTACAGGACGTTCAGCGGTCACTCTCTATAAAGCTACCGGGGACACTGTATATGAAGCCTTTCGAAAAATGACAAAGAACACCCCACGAAAAATTTATCCCGGACATCTACAAATACTAGTTCTCAGTGAAGACTTAGCCAAAGAAGGGATCGCCGAATCATTAGATTTACTATCAAGAGATTGGGAGCTTCGATCAGACTTCTATGTAGTCATTGCGAAACATTTGACTGCATCTGAAGTATTGAATGTGACTACACCTATAGAAAGCATTCCAGCCAATAAAATGTTTAATGCGCTTAAAATATCAGAAAAAAACTGGGCCGGAACAGAAGGCATTATATTAGATGAGCTAGTAACCAATCTCATAAGTGACGGAAAGGAAGCTGTGTTAACAGGGATTCAAGTAATAGGAGACGAAGAAATAGGAAAAAGCAAACAGAATGTTGAATCGATTACTCCTGCCGCACGAATTCAATATGATGATTTAGCTGTGTTTAAAGCAGATAAGCTGGTCGGCTGGTTAACCGAAGAAGAAAGCAGGGGCTACTCAGATATTACCAACTCAGTAAAAAACACCGTCACCTCTATTCCTTGTCCTAAAGAAGGAAAAATCACTATAGATATTCTTAAATATCATTCTAAAATTAAAGGCGCTATCAACAAAGGAGAGCCTGAAGTGAATATTCAAATTGAGGCAGAAGGCAATATAGGAGAAGTACTATGTTCAATTGATCTTTTGAAACCAGAAACCATTCACGAGCTAGAGAAAATTTATAAAAAAGAGGTGAAAGAAATTATTCTACGAACAATAGAAACGGTACAAAATGAATATAAATCAGACATCTTCGGATTTGGTGAAGCCATTCATCGATCCAATCCTAAAGAGTGGAACAAAATGAAAGAACAGTGGGATGAAAAATTTACCGACTTGCCGGTAAATGTACAAATTGATATGAACATTCGCCGAACGGGTACAATAAATAATTCCTTCCTAGATAAGATCAAGGACTAACGGATTATGCTAAAAAGTATAAGCATACTTTTGATAGTTGCTGCGATTGTGTGGTTTGAAGTCCCTCCACTCTTGGATAAAAAACAAAAAAAAGAATTGCTCGCGTTTTCCATTCTTCTTGCGATTGGTGTCGTGCTTGGCATTATACTTGGATTCGGAAAAACTATTCCTACTCCAATGGACTTGCTCACTTTTTTATTTACACTGTTCACTAACCTTATTGCTCCTTTGCTGAAGTAAAGACTCATGTGAAGGGAAAGGTAGGATATGAAATGATGCAAAATGTTAAAATTAATCCATACCAATTCCTAGTTTTGGTTATTTTCTTTACGATTGGTACAGGCATCTTAATTGTTCCGTCAGTATTAGCTACCGAAGCGAAACAAGACGCGTGGATTGCCGCTATAATTGGTATGGGAATCGGCTTATTGGTCATTTGGCTATTCACGACTATAGCTCTTTGGTTCCCTCATCTCACTTATATCCAAATCAACGAAAAGATATTTGGTAAGTGGATAGGGAAAGCTGTTTCCGTATTATTTGTATCCATGGCAGCACTTTACACGGCTAGTCTTTTGTATTATTCCTCGACATTTATCACGACCAATATGATGCCTAACACTCCTCCACTAGCTCTTAATATTCTGATGATGGGAATTGTCGTGATGGGCGTCCGGCTTGGATTGGAAACGATCGCTCGGTCTGCAGAAATTTTTATTGTCGTATTCTTTATACTTTTTCTCATTTTAGTGGTGTTTATTTCACCTGAAATAAAATTTGAAAATTTACAGCCCATTTTTGAGACAGGAACAAAAACGCTTGTTCAATCCAGTATCTATTTTGTTACCTCTTCTTCTCTCAACGCAATTGTGTTATTAATGATCTTCCCGTCCCTGATCAATAAAATGAAACAGGCTAAAAAATCCTTTTTAATTGGAAACTTAATAGGCGGAATCTTCATCTTCATTTTTACATTCTTAAGCATTTCGGTAGTAGGTGCCGATGATACAGCAAGACAGATTTATCCAGGCTATGAATTGGCTAAACGAATAAATGTTGGTGATTTTTTACAGCGCATTGAAGAATTAATGGGTTTCCTTTGGTTTATCGCGCTCTATTTTAAGACGATTCTTTATTTTTATGCTTCCGTTTTGGGGATCGCCCAAATTTTAAACTTACAAGACTACCGCCCTTTAACGCTACCGTTAGGCATGATTGCCGTAATACTTTCTCTCGTGATCTATCCGAACGTCGTCTACCAAAAAGAAATTGAACAATCGACTGAAATATTCATTTCCATATTTATTGGACTTTTCTTGCCACTTTTACTAGTTATCGTATATGCTTTTCGAAGAAATAAGTTAAAAAAGAATCCTGATCCTGAAAGCCCTTAAAATGAATTCACTTTGTACTAGAGATCCAGCTCATCTTCTCCAATGAAGATAGCTGGATTTAAACATGGCTTGTGAAATACAGAACGTGTAGTACGTGCTATGTTCACACCCATCTCTCCTCTCGCTTATACACGATGCACCAAACGCTTCCCTGCCTCCACATGCCCCACATACACCGGAAACTGCACCATACGCTTTCGATACTCGTACAAACTTTCTTCTTTTCCCGATTCAGCAAATGTTAATAAATTCGGCATCAATCGATCAGCGTGCGTGACCTTCACACCGGTCTCCCGAAATGTTTCGCTATGTAACTGATAAGCATCCGCCTCTTTCTTACCGAGATAAAATGCATACCAATTCGGTTGTGTACTTTTCACGACAAAGAGCTTGATTTCCCCAATACGCAATGTGTTCTTTTTCATCGATTGCTGGATTGCTTCCTCGTCGAACTTAATTTTTTTTAGTTTTTTGCTATCTTCATCCATGCAAATCTTTTGATTCGTAATCGCCCAGAAGATACTGTGAGCAGTTAAGGACATATCGGTATCAACTGCGTAATCAAATAATTCTTCAACTGTAATCATACGTACACTCTCCTTTAGTGGGGCAAAATATTTAGAACGGTTCAGGACATTGAAGCGAGTCGGCCATTGTCTTTGTTGTAGTAAACAGTGCAGCCACCGACTGGACCGTTACGGTGCTTGGCAACCGTGATTTCGAGAAGGTTATTGAGTTCCGATTCTTGATTGTAGTAATCATCTCTGTAGAGGAAGCACACAACGTCGGCGTCTTGTTCTATGTTGCCGGAGTCTCGTAGATCGCTCATCATCGGTTGCTTGTCCTGGCGTTGTTCGACTGCTCTGGAAAGCTGAGACAGGACGACAACAGGGCAGTTAAATTCTTTTGCCATCGCTTTTAAATCTGCGCTAATTTGGCCAATTGCTTGGTTTTGGTTATTCACTCTTTCTTCTGGTTGGATGATCTGCAAGTAATCAACGAAAATAATCGGTCGCTTGTCCGGTTGTGCTTTAATGACTCTGCGGGCAGTGGCTTTTATTTGACTCACTTTTATTCCACTTCTGTCGTCGATACGGATTTTAGCGCTTTGCAGATGCTCGAGTGCTGTCATCCATGTATTCTTTTGTGTGTTATCAAAATGTTTATATGGATCGCGCATCTTTAATCGACTATATCCACCCGCTGTCGATATCAGACGGTCGGTCATCGTTTTACGGCTCATTTCGAGTGAAAAGACGATCGATAAATGATCGTTTAATCCGGCAGTCAGCGCGAGATGATTGAGTGTATCCGTCTTCCCCATAGAAGGTCTTGCAGCGATGACAATGAATTCACTGTCTTGGAATCCGTTCAGCAGATAATCCATCGGCTGTAAGCCTGTGCTAATTCCTGTCATCTCCGGTCCTTCGATGAATGGGCGTTCGTACTGTGCCACCAGGATCTCGTCGAGTAACAGCGAATCATCTGACGTGTAATCGGTATCCAGTTTTTCTAACTCTTTAAAAACATCATTAAGTTCCCACTGTTCGACCTGTGCTTGCTGTAAGATTCTCTCCATCTCGCGTTTTTTCCACTTTGTAATAACCATTTCCAAATACTCGTCAAAGCGCGCGGGGTTGGCAAAGCGACGTAATTCCGATACGTAATTGGCCCCACCAAGTTCTGCCGGTTCCCGTGTCGTCAGCAAGGTGATGAAGTCGATTGGGCGTCCGTTGTTAGCTAATTCCTTCATGGTAAGATAAATATTTTTGTGCAGCTGTGTCTCAAAGAATGCTGTCTGAATCCCACTGTCCAAAACCAAATAATTTTCCTCCATCATCGTACCGAGAAGACTTTTTTCCATTAGTTCACTATTCATACGTGTTCATCCCCTTTATTGAAATCCAGCACTGGTAGAGCGAGCAAACGCTTTTTCGGCTTCTGCATTACAGCTAGTTCATTGATATAGTTTTCAAAATTCGTTGCGCTAAATAACGTCGATGGCCGCAGGAAGCGGTTGAATTCAGCATGGTTCATCCACTGTGACACTTTGAGATCGATGACTTTCATGAAATCCTCTTGCGTATAGCCCTCTTTCACTCTGCCAGCGATGAACTTCTTAGTAGTTGTTGAAGTGATTTTGAATTGCTTTCCGGTTTGATCATTCAAATACTGAATCACACTATGTGCGACGTCGAGATTCATCTCGACTTGGTCTTTATTCTTTATTTTTAAAGATTCTTTAAGTTCTTTGGTTATTGGCTTGCCCAAATCTGCCACGTGGACTTGCTTAACTTCACCAGGCGCACTTGGCGCTTCTGAGCAAGTGACTTGCCCATGTTCGAATGTACTTTCAGGCAATCTAGTATAGTCGATTCGATACCATTTTGTGTTGTCGATCTTCATCCGGTTGTGATGATGTGCTGAAATGAGATAGCCCTTTTTTTCAAGATCATAAATAATACGTCTAATCGTGTTCGACGACCAGAACGTAAATTCTTTAGTCCAGTCATCATACGTTTTATAGATCCACCTATGGCCGTCCCGAACGTTCTTGGATATAAGCGAGCGAAAATGTACTTGTTGCATAAATAGTGCTCCATTGATTCCTACTAAGTGTACGAGCGACGGTAGTAGCGGTATGGACTCTTCTTCAATTAATAATTTCATTTGGTTTCTCCCCTTGTAGATAGGTAGTAGATGAGTGCTCACTTTGCACTTCTCATACTCCATATAGAGAGTTTTTCAGAAAAGGATACTGATTTTAAAAATAAATTTTACATACGCTAAAAAAGAGTGGCAGTATAGCTCTCCACCCCTTGCAAATTATGTATTTTTACACATACATCGCATAATTGATTTGATAGCATTTCGAAGTAGAATCAGGTATGCCAAGCGTTCTTTTCCATCCATAATGCAGTCGTTTTCATGTATGGTTTCGTAGCCGTTTGATGCATATCCACTTCCCCCTCGATTTATATTGCTTGCTTCATAGGGTATATAGAGTGATTTCCGGTTATGGATACACCACAATCGAAACTAACTAGTATACGGTTGAGCTAGAGGCTATATTTCGTGATGATTCTTAATTTTTTAGTAGACTCTGGATATCTTTGGTATAATTATGAAAAGAAAGGATACTGATGAGTAGAATGAAGGGAAGAATAAAAAGTGGTTAATAGAAGAGGAGGAGTTGTGTGTTCTGGTTAAAACTCGGGTTGATTCTGGTATTTGTTTTTGCTCTTATTTCACTAGTTAAGTTTCTTCTAAGGAGGCTACTTAAAATTGAAAAAGTAAAGAAAAAGTTTTTTTCGTATAATCATATAAATGAATCGCATCGAAAAATCGATAAATTTTTGCGGATTTTTTCTACGATTAGCCTAATCACTTTATATTCTATGCTGTTGTTTTATAGGGAGGAGTTACTTTACTTGTTTTTCTTCGCAATGGTGGGTTTTGCGATCCTGGATTATTTGATAAGAGCCTTTTTCGAGTGGAAGTACACACACGATCCAAAACAATCTATTTTGACTGTAACGGAAATGCTTATAATAGTAGCGACCATTATCATCGTGGTTCAATTTAACTTACTTGGTCCCTATTGAACGAAGCACTTCATAAATGAATAAGAATCCTATTTATGGTAAATGCACAATGAAACAAAGTCTTGTTGAAAAAATCATTCCATTTAGCACATAGAAATTGCATGTATTAGAATGAGGAAAAGCGAGGTTTTACATATGAATGACAAGTGGTACGGGCTATATGCCTTGATATTGGGAATTGTATCATTTTTCACAGGAGAAATTGTCACTTTCATAATGCTCGGGTTTATATTAATAGCATTAATGAACATCAACACAACCCTGAAAATGAATGTCAAAAAAGACCAGGATCAGAGTGACAAAGGCGAATGAATTATCTTTTAAATTGCTTCCAAGGCGTTTCATTAACGGAAGTGACTGTACTTATTAAATAAAAAGACCATATTGTTGTACAAAACGAGGGGATATATTTATGAATCTCGGCAATGAATATTTGATGATTATACAAGAATGATTTCAAAGCGTTAAACATCTTGGAAATCAAACAATAAGCCAATTATTAGAGATAGATATACACTGGAAATTAAATGATGCATCAAATAGTATCGCTATTATTGTAAAGCATTTAAGTGGCAATATGGTATCTAGATGGTTTGATTTTTTGACAACAGATGGGGAGAAACCTTCTAGACATCGTGATCAGGAATTTGAGGATGACATTGCTTCAAAGTGGGAAATGATAACTATATGGAATAACGGTTGGAATACTTTTTTTGGTACATTGAATGGATTAGAATGCCAAGATTTATTAAAAAATGTAACCATTCGGGGTGAGAAACACACTGTACTAGAAGCAATCGAAAGACAAATGGCACATTATGCTTATCATGTTGGTCAAATTGTTTATATTGGAAAAGAGATAAAAGATGGGGACTGGGAAACTCTTAGCATCCCAAAAGGAAAGTCAGAGGAGTATTTACATCGGAAATTTAAAAAACATCAATCTTAAAACTTAAGCGTTTTGTTCTGATAATGATTCACACTAAGGTAAACCATCTAAAGCTTTCGGGCAATGCCCATTCTGCACTATATGATTCTTTGTAGAAACTATTATTTTTTTGTTCTCTGAATCAATTTCACTAAAAATGAATACAGAATTAAGATAAGAATGAATAAAATGATCGGAGTTAACATATCCACTTTCCCTTTGGATTGTTGCGTTTGATACTGTTTTTCTTCGCAGTATGGGCAAGTCTATGTTTCGAACGTGCCATAAGTTTAAATCTATATAGTTGAAAAGGGTTTTAGTGGACACTGTAGGTCGGTTCTTACAATTGTCTTGCAGGCTGAAAAACCGACGACTGCCTCTGGTGACCAGTCCTGATCTATGATTTTTTCACACGCGAAATCAAAAAAACACTCACGACAAGCAACTTACTTTTCGCGCGCATTGGAGTCGATTACGTTCATATATAGCCTGTCCCGTTTCAGCGAAATAGGCTGTATAGGGTGTGCGTCCAGTTTGAAGTTGAGTCGTGGTTACACGCTCTAATTCATTAGCAATGGTTTGATGAACGCGTCCTATGCGTCTATCGATCTCTCGGTTGGAATGTCTTTCCTTGTGAAGCGCCTCGATTTGACCGCGTTCAAAAGGTGACAAGTGTTTATCTTTACGGTCTTGTATAGTATTCTCACGTTGTGCCACTATAACACTCCCTCTCATTGTTTGTTTCGCAATTTCAATGATACACGAAATTTTATAGTGGCATTATTTTATTTGAACTTAGGGGGCTAACTTGGTTGTAGAATTGGCCAATTATTAAAAAGCAGTAAACTTAACCAAGCCACTACAAAATAAAATAAGTTCTTTTTCAAGATTCCTAATAATTGTAGAAAACAGAAGTGAGCGGCTTGAAATGGGAGTAGATATTTTAAATATTTGGTTTAGAAAAACCACCTATTACTAGGCGTTCTTTTAATCCTTTAATCTCATCAGTAGTATACCCCAATTCCGCCATTACTTCTTCTGTATGCTCACCTAACAACGGGGGATACCTTGTTAAAGTTGCAGGAGTGTCTGAAAGCTTAACAGGAAATCCTGGTATTTTTAAATTATTTACTATAGGATGCTCAACATCCAATACCATTTCTCTTGCTTTAACCTGGGGATGTTCAAGGACTTGATCTAAAGTATGGATTGGTCCACATGGAACTCCCACTGCTTCTAGTTTCTTAATTATCTCCTCGTTCGTTAATTTTGATAACCTTTCACTGATAATTGGAATCAAATCGTTTCTATTATCTACTCTATCGCTATTTGTTTTATATTTGTGATTATTATATAGATCTGTCCACCCCAAAGAATCACAACATTTCGCCCATTGACCGTCATTCCCAACAGCTAAAATAATATCTTGATCCTTGGTTTTAAAAGATTGATAGGGAACAATAGATGGATGACTAGATCCCATACGTCCTGCTAGTTTTCCTGTGGCGAAAAAGCCAGTTGCCATATGATTTAAAAGTGAGATTTGACCATCTAACAAACTTACATCAATAAACTGGCCTTTATCTGTCTGGCCCCGAGCCAAAAGAGCAGTCAAAATACCATAAGCCGCGAACATTCCTGTCGTCAAGTCCACAATCGCCATTCCAGCTTTAGCGGGTGGCCGATCAGCATCTCCAGTAATACTCATTAAACCACCGAAACCTTGCAGAAGTAAATCATACCCCGCTTTACTTTTTTCTGGACCCGTACGACCAAAACCTGATATTGAGCAGTATACTAGACGGGGGTTAATTCTTTTAATCTCTTCATAGCCAAATCCTAACTGATCCAGGGCACCCGTACGGAAATTCTCAAGTAGAACATCAGCTTCTTCTACAAGTTTATAAATAATCTCTTTGCCTTCGGGCGATTTCAAATCAATTGTAATACTTCTTTTGTTACGATTTGTAGATAGAAAGTAACAACTTTCCCCATTCCATGTTGGGGGCGTAAAATATCTTGATTCATCTCCCTTTCCTGGTTGTTCCACTTTTATGATATCTGCACCCATGTCTCCAAGCAACATACTACAATATGGCCCCGCCAATGTTCTGGATAAATCAAGAACTTTAATTCCATTCAGTGCTTGTTTCATCAAAATCCAACTCCTTTAATTGCTATTTTGATATCATATCGCTTGAAATTTTGTTTGTATTACTTTATTTTTTTATGAAAATTAAGCATTAATATCTACATAAAATAAAAAACAATAGGGTAAAAGATCAGATTCATCTCGCGTTAATCATTAACTGTCTAACTTTATGCAACACTAATGGCTTCTTATGTCCTTATTAGATTTCTTCCTCGAACTAAACATCTAACAACACTATCTCCAGTTCCAATAAGATCTTTTATAATAAAGACTGCAATCAATTCGGTTTAATTTTATATAGCGTTGCAACCAAGATAAAAGCTCACCAAACACTCAGATTCAGCCAAAACCCCTTATGAAAAAATTTGAAAGTGCACATAATAAGTCCTTTTTGTAAATAAAGGTCTACCTATCAGGAATAAAATGATTATTGCCACTGGATTTTACCACCCATATCATTCCTTTCCTACCGAACACCCAGGAACTTATTACGCTTTAGTATTGTATGGAAACAAACTGTCGGAACGCTTGTCAGTTTGGGAATAATACTGTTTTTAAAAGTAAAGGTTGCAAAACACTATGCGTTGATAACCACTTGACACGGAGCCTCTAAGGGATTAAGTTCCAAGCCGGGTAACCAAGCAATACGTGACCGGTTTTCCCGGCAAAAACTATCACACCCCCACTCCAAGTAAAGTGAAAAAATAATATTCTTTCATTTTGCACTATACATCGCCAATAAAAAAGTTCTTCACTCATTCGTGCTTTTTGAATTTTAACTATGGTCAAATTATGTTCGCTTCTATATAAAACACAATAGAGTCGGTTTTCCTCAAATAAGCGTAAAATCCATGGAATAGATCAATCTCCGGTGATGGAGTCTTCAAAGTAGAATAAAGGATTGCCCCTTACTAAGAAAAAGAAGAATGTGATGGGAACGATTGTTAACTTTTCTTCAGAAATGAAAACAGCAACCCTTGATACGTTAATCGTACGAAGGAGATGCTGTATTTTGAAATGTATTGTTTGGATAGGCCCTATAGTTGATAACTGATATACCTTGCTATAATATTACTTAAACGATTTCCTACTTTATTAATTTATTCCACATGCTTCTGCTATTACTTCCATTAAATGAAGTCCTTGCATTTTATTCTTACTGCCACTACGTTCAATTCCTAAACGCATTTGTAATAAACACCCCGGGTTTGTGGTAACAATTGTACTTGCTTCAGTTTTTATTACGTGTAACATTTTCTCATCTAGTATTTCCATCGATTCTTCAAAGTGCAGTAAATTATATATTCCACCGGATGCACAACATAAATGACTGTTTTTTAGTTCTACAAATGTGGCTCCTGGAATTGACTTTAATAATTTTCTAGGTGGATCAATGACTCCTTGAACATTTCGTAAATGGCAAGAATCTTGATAGGTGATAACACCTCTCCATTCTTTTTCATATGGAATTTCGTCAATTTCAGCCAATACTTCAGTAATATCTCTCGATCTAGCAACGAATTTGTTTGCACGATTCTTCCATTCAGGTTCATCAGCAAGTAATTTATCGTATTCATATAACATCGCACCACAACCACCAGCATTGTTAATCAAATAAGTGACACCTAGTTCTTCAAATGCTTCGATATTCTGTTTTGCCAATTTCTTTGTTGCATCTACTTCACCTTGATGACTATGTAGTGCACCGCAACAAGTTATATTTTGAGGTATTACAACTTCAATTCCACATTTTTGTAGTAATTCAATAGATTGACGATTAATTTTTGACATAACTGCATCCATTATACAACCTGGAAAAAAAGCGACAATCATTTTCCTTTCTCCAACAGCTTTGTAATGCTCACCAAATTTATAACGTTTATTTGGCGATTCTACTTTTGGTAAAGCCCGTTCAAATTGCCCCATTGGTTTAGAAACCATTTCCATAATCTTAGTCTTTTGTGTTAATTTACTTAAACCTGATGATTGATAAAACCATAAAAAGCTTCCTGCTGTACGTAGATGTTTCTTTTTAGGGAATAAATTTTTCAGCATAGTTTGTAACAATTTATCTGGCATAGTATGCGATGATTTTGAAGCCTTTTTATTTTCAGCAATCACATTCAATGCCGATTCATAAATTTCACTATATGGAACGTTAACAGGACAAGCAACCTCGCACGCTCGACACCCTAAACATAATTCCATCGGTTCTTTTAAGTCATTTAAAATATCAATCTTACCTTCAGCTGCCATCTTCACTAAATTGATTCGTCCCCTTGGAGATTGTGCTTCATTACCCATCGTTAAATAAGTAGGACATACTGGTAAACAATAACCACATTGAACGCACATATTTGCAGCATCATAAGCTGATTCATACAATTTATTACTGTACTTTTTATCAATTTCATCTGTTTTCATGTTAAATTAACACCACCTTTTTTTGTCCTTCCTCCGGAAATATTTTTCCTGGGTTCAAAATGTTTTTCGGATCCCAAGCTTCTTTAATTTTTTTCATCATCAATAATCCATTTTCCCCCAGCTCTAAGGACATATAAGGAGCCTTTAATAAACCAATGCCATGTTCACCTGACAATGTTCCGCCTAATTCTATTGCCGCTTCAAAAATTTCACTAACCGCATCTTCTACACGCTTCATTTCTTCTACATTACGTATATCGGTTAAAATATTCGGGTGTAGATTTCCATCACCTGCATGTCCAAAAACAACTAAGTTTAATTTATACTTTTCCCTAATTTCACCGAGTCTTTCCATCATTTCAGGAATTTTACTTCTTGGCACTGTTGCGTCTTCAGATATTTTTGTAGGGCCTAATTGTGTTATTGCTGGAGAAACCATTCGTCTACTTTTCCAAATCCGCTCTCGTTCTTGTTCATTTTTGGCTACTTTTACACTTGTTGCATTAAATCGTTCACATACCTCTGCGCATTTATCAATTTCTTCCTGTATTGCAACTTTATATCCATCTACTTCAATAATTATAATTGCCGCTGCTTCAGTTGGTAAACCACTTGGCATATAATTTTCTACTGCAACTATACACGCATTATCCATTAGCTCCATGGCACTCGGTAATATTCCCGATGCCAATATATTCGTAATTGCTTTCCCAGAGTTAATCACTGAATCGAAAGATGCCAAAAGCGTTTTCCGATCAGCAGGCTTAGGTATAAGTCGAATTATTGCTTCTGTAATAACACCTAAGGTTCCTTCAGAACCAACAATAAGTCGTGTCAAATCATACCCAGTTACATTTTTTACTGTTTTTCCTCCAGTACGAATAATTTCTCCTGTAGGTGTAACAACTTCTAAACCGATTACATATTCTTTAGTTGTTCCATATTTCAAACCTTTGGGACCGCTCGAATTTTCCGATATATTACCACCAATTGTTGATACATGTGAACTACTTGGATCTGGCGGGTAGAAAAGACCAACACTTTCAGCTGCTTCATGAATTTCACTTGTAATAACACTTGGTGATACAATAGCTAATAAATTTTCTTGGTCTACAATAAGTTTTTTTTCGAATTGCGATATATCTAACATTACGCCGCCGTGTACCGCCAAAGAACCTCCGCTTAATGATGTAGCGGTTCCACGAGGATAGACTGGAAATTGATGTTCATTTGCTAACTTTAATAAAAATGAAACCTCTTCCTTGGTAGTGGCTTGTACGATAATGTCAGGTAAATATTCACCAAATGATGCATCAAAACTGTATGAGTAACGATTAGCTAAGCTATCCAGTATTCTTTCCCTTGGTATTTCTTGTTCTATAAGATTCAATAGCTCACTTGTAGATAGTCGATTCATCATACCACTCCTTGGAAATTGAATATTCGCTTTCTAATAAAATAAGTCTTATTTTCTTTTATTAAACAATAAACGATTGAAATAAAACTCAATTCCAACCGTTATACACTAATTTCTGGACAATAGTTTATTATTTAATTCAATATCGTATAACATTTTTTCAATCTTTCGATATTCATTTTGTGCCTCGTTAATATCACATACTTGAAATTTAATTTTATCGCCAGGTTTTTTCTGAGCAACATAGGGTATATCAGTAGTTATGACAACACCAATTTTTGTATAACCACCGGAAGTTCCGCAATCTGCCATGTGGATTATTGGATAACCATTACCTGGCACTTGAATTGTTCCCGGTGTTATAAAGTCAGATATTATATCAGCACCATCTTTATGGATTAATTGTTCACCCTCTAAACGATAACCCATTCGATCTGATGCATTTGATAAACTATATGTACCATTTGAAAAATTTTCAATGGACTTATTTACAAAACGTTCTATATGTGGACCTAATATAAATCTAATTGGACGCTCTTCACCAAAATCTGGGATGTCATTCGTTCGTAATCTTCTACCTTGTAATTGTTTTATATTAAAATCAGGTTTATTAAAATATAATTTGTCTCCTCTTTTTAAGGCTCTTCCCATATATCCACCGTAATGACCACGAGTAAACGTCGCACGACTTCCCATAACTACTGGAACGTTCACTCCACCAGCCAACGCGATATATGATCTACAACCTGAAATGTATTTACCGAAACTTAGTTCATCTCCTGCCTTCGCAAAAATAACTTTCCACATATCAATGCTCTTTCCATTCAATTTCGGGGATAAATTTCCGCCTGTAATAGAGAATGCAGTCTTCGTCTCGAATTTAATAGTAGGTCCCATCATCGTTATTTCAATTGCTGCATCATTTTCATCATTCCCTACTAAAGTATTAGCCAATCTAAATGAAAGCGCATCCATTACACCTGATACTGAAACACCATAAATTCGATAATCTCGTCTTCCAAGATCTTGAACTGTCGTTAATAATCCGGGTTTCAAGATATTTACATATTCCAATTGCGATTCCACTCCTTCTCCTTCTCTTTATCCCAGGTTTTAACAAAATCTGAACTAACAGGTTCTAACTTTACATAATCCCCTGCACTTAATAACCCAGGAGGTAAATGATGTGGATTAAAAACTTCCATAGGAGTCCAACCAACTATATGCCATCCAGATGGTGCATCCATAGTGAATATTCCTACCTGTTTATCAGCAATTTGAACTGTACCTTTTTTCACACTCATACGAGGATTGGAACGCCGTTTAAAACGCAATTTTTCATCAATATTACCGCAATAAGGATATCCAGCTATGAATCCAATCATATATACATAATAGCTTTTACTTTGTAACTTTTTAATTACTTCGGTCGATGTCAGATCTGATCTTTCAGCAATTTCATCTATATCTAATCCATATTCACCGCCGAAGGCTACTGGAATATGAACTGTTTTACTTTCTATTTTTACATCATCGGATATGTCTTTCTCGATTTTTTTAAATTCCATAATCAGTTCATCGTATTTGATGATTACCGGATTGTATACGATTGTTAAATTGTTATATGCCGGTAATAGTTCCATAACTCCTTTAATGTCCTGTTTTTTAATCATATATAAAAATGATTGTATTTTTCTACTTACATCTATACTTATAAAGTTTTCAAATTGTGCCACAATCGCACGGTCACCCATGGGATAATAAGAAGGATATTGGTTATTTTCAATACTCATATTTTCACCTCTAAAATTCAGTCTTTAGTAGAATGTTGATTGATTTTTAACTTCATTTTCTAAAATCACATTATGTTTACAAGCATTTGATTTCGATTTCATGTAATGAAAAAATGTAGTTGTTTCTATTTTCAGACACCTTATCTTGTTTTAATTGTAAACCACCTATTAAGTTAAAAGATATTGACAATCTGTACGAAAATAGTTGTTCATAGTATCGTGAAACCGTACACTTTTAACAAAGATATTAAAATTGTGTCTTTAACTTGAATGAAACTCATAATTCCAAGCCCTTGTACACTACCGAGTAAGTGTACACAAAAAGTAAATACTTAGTAAGTATTCGGAAGAGATGTTCGTTTAAACAAATCTAACCGCATCATTGATATTTTGAAATATAATTTGTAAATGCTGTCTTTTTTCGCACTATAAAAAAGCAATTATGAAACTGACTTACCTATTAAGAGGACAGTTCATAAATGCAATTTATTTTATTACTTATAGGTTATACTTTATAGCAACTAACTTTTCTTCAAGATAAGCCTCTAGTCCTTGGTGTCCGCCTTCTTTGCCGACTCCACTCTCTTTAACGCCTCCAAAAGGACTTTGTACGACAAATGGAAGTGGATCATTTACACCTACCATCCCATACTCTAATGCTTCAGATACGCGAATGATTCGAGACATATTATCAGTGTATAAATATGAAGCTAAGCCATAGCTATCGTGATTAACCATATTCAAAAGTTCTTCTTCAGAATTAAAGACAATAATTGGAGCAACAGGACCAAATGATTCTTCAGTATATATATTCATTTGAGGTGTAACATTTGTTAATATTGTAGGATTAACAAAGTTTCCATTATCTTTTTCAGCTTCAGATAGCTCCATTTTATTTTCGAATTTATGGGCTCCTTTATTTACAGCATCTTCTATTTGTTTTTTAACTAAAGTTACTGCATTTTGATCAATTAAAGGCCCAACATTCGTTTCTTCTTTGAGACCATTTCCTACTTTTAAATTTCTAACTTTATTTATAATTAACTCTGTAAACTTTTCCGCAATTGTATCTTGAACGTAAATTCGATTGGTTGAAGTACACATTTGACCAGAACATCTGAATTTAGTTGATAATAAGTCTTCGGTAGCCTGTTCGATATTGGCATCATCAAATACAATAAAAGGTGCGTGACCGCCAAGTTCCATCGAAATTCGTTTTACTGTTTTCGCCGATTTTTCCATAAGTAATTTTCCTACACCTGTAGATCCAGTAAACGTAATCTTTTTTACTTTTTTACTATCCATTAATACTTCAGTGAATTTAGATGAATTTGCCATTACGACATTAAATACACCTTTAGGCAAGCCAACTTCTTCAAATATTTTTGCCAGTTCTATTGTCGATTGTGGTGATTTACTTGAAGGCTTAATAACAAGTGTGCATCCTGCCGCAATTGCAGGTGCTGCCTTACGTGCACCCATAGATAACGGAAAATTCCATGGAGTGATTGCTCCAACAACGCCAATCGGTTGTTTAATAACTAAAATTCTTTTATCATGTGAATCGGAAGGTATTGTTTCACCATATATTCGACGAGCTTCTTCGGCAAACCATCTAAAATATTCAATTGAAGATTGAACTTCACCTCTAGCATCCTTGATCGGCTTCCCCATTTCTTTGGTAATAACTTCTGCTAAAAACTCTTTCTTTTCCTCCATTTTTCTATAGACAGCTATCAAATAATTTGCTCTTTCTTTTGCGGAGATTTTCGACCATGTCTTAAATGCTTCATCCGCCGCATCAATCGCTTGCTGGACATGTTCTTCTGTTCCATTAGTTACCTCATAAGTAAATTCCCCAGTTGCGGGACTAGACATGCGTAATTTATCTTCAGTTTCAATCCATTGTCCATTAATATACATAGTAGTAATCCCCCTTCATATATTCCTTAGTTCATGACTTACTTATATAAGTCAATTTCATAATCGATCGTTTACAAAATTGAATTCCCATTTTGTTTTAGTCTTTTTAAATCGATTGGTGCTCGATTTCTAGTTTGTTGATAATTTGGTTCATCATCATATTAAAGGATTACATTTGTTGAATTCCGAATAGCTTTCATCTTACTTTTTAAAAACTTTCATATATTGATGCTGCACAGACTGTATCTAAAAAGCCTACTCCAACCGAATCAAGTAAAGTAATTTCTTCTTTGTTTTCACGACCTACTTTTTCACCTACAACAATATCTGCAAGTTCACTATAAATATTTTCGATCGACCATTCTCCCTTTTCATTGGGGATAACCAATCCACCTGCTTCTCCTTTAGCTCCTTCTAAAGTATCAACGATAACTTTATTCGCTTTTTTTAATGTTTCAACATCATATTCTTGTTTAGTTGGTTCACATGAACCAATTGCATTGATATGAGTTCCTGCATTTACATATTCCCCTGAAAAAACCGGTGTATTTGCCGATGTGCTTGAAACTATTATATCTGCTTTACTTACAGCATCGTTTGCAGAATCGACAATTAGTATTTCACCATTCCAATTAGGGTATTGCTTGGTAACCTTTTCTTTTAAATCAAATGCTTTGTTTTTTGTTCGGTTATAAAGATAAATTTTTTCAATGTCTCGAACCTCCATAATTGCAAGTATTTGACCAAAAGATTGAACACCACAGCCGATAACCGATAGAGTTCTCGCATCTTCTCTTGCCATATGTTTCGTTGCGACTCCACTTATTGCACCTGTTCTTAACATCGTTAAAGCTGATGCAGCAATATTTGCTACGTGTTGACCAGTTTTTGATTCTGATAACACAATAGTACTTTGGATCCTAGGAATGTTATATTCTTCATTACCAGGAAATATACTCGCAATTTTCACAGCAGAATAATTAATTTCTGGGACAAATGAAGGCATGTATAATGTATGTGCGCCATCCTCACCTTGATGCATAAGCGTTCTAAAAGGTATTACAATTTCAGATCTTTTCGAAAGTGCAAACGCTCTTTCAACATCCTCTATACACTGCTTCATACTATAATTTTTTAGTACATCTTCTTCACTAATAATTAACATAGGCATTCCTCCAGCAAAAAAGTTATTTTGTTAGTACAGTACTGAACCAGGGTACGTATATAAGTACAATTGTAGCTAAAACTAGCGCAATTAAATAAGGAACAGATCCCCTTATGACTGTAGTTACCTTTACTTTAAAGTGACCACTTAATACGAACAAACTAATACCAACAGGTGGCGTTACTTGTGAAATCATCATACATGCTACTGTAATTACACCAAAATGCACCGGATCATAACCTAATGCAAGAATTGTAGGGAAAACAATTGGAATAGTAATATATAAGATTGGTAATGCGTCCAAAAACATACCGAATATGATATATAGCCCTAAAATTGCTAGTAAAATAAGCCAACTCGGGACGCTTAACTCAGATACAAATTGAGTGATTTGAGCCGGAACTTGTATATACATTAATGCTGTTGAAAACAAAACTGCTCCACATAATAATAAGTAAATGACAGTCGTTGTTTTGATTGAAGCAATAAAACTTTTAATAATATTTTTCTTTTTAAAATCCTTACGATTAAAAATGTAACTAATTAGAAGTACGTAGACAACCGCAATTGCTGCTGCTTCAGTTGGTGTGAATATACCTAAATAAATACCGCCCAGTATGATAATCGGCATTAATAATGAAGGTAATCCATAGAGGAATGATTTGATAATTTCTTTCTTACTTGGTCTAACTTGTGACATTGGTTTTACTTTATATGTCAAAATAACAGCAGTAATAATCAATACGGTTGCAATAAATAGTCCAGGTATTATTCCCGCCATAAACATCATTCCGACATCTTGTTGAGTCATTGATGCATAAACAATCATATAAACACTAGGCGGGATCATTTGTCCTAAAGTACCAGAAGTTGCAACGATCCCCATACTTTGTTCTTTTGAATAACCAAGTTTGAGCATCTGTGGAACAACCATTGCCCCAACAGCTACAACCGTTGCGGCAGATGAGCCAGATAGCGCTCCGAAAATCACACAGGACAATACTGCGGCAGATGGCATTCCACCGGGTAAATGACCAACTAAGTTTGTAATGAATTTCAACATTCTTTTTGCCATTCCTAAATCAGTCATTAAATTACCTGCCAATAAAAAATACGGAATAGCCAATAAAATCCAACTGTCAGTTGCAATTAAATATTGCGACACAACAGTTTCAATAGGTAGACCTAAAAAACCAAAGAGTATTGTTCCCCCACTTATACTTAAACTAAGCCATATCGGAGCTCCTATAATTAAAAAAGCTAAAAATATAACTAGACCAATTAATATAATCATACGTAACCCCTACCTTCTATCTGTCGCTTATCGTTTTAATACCTTTTATTATTTCTAGTATTGAATAAAGTAATCCAATAATCATTCCAATTAAAATCGCTAGCGCTGGGACGAATAATAACATTCCACCGGATAAAGTTTTTATATTCATCCCTAGTAAAGAAAATGACCAGTTATATCCACCATAGATTAAAAAAGCAAATGTTAGAGCAAGGACTATATTAATTAGTAAATCAATATAAACCAAAACTTCTTCACTAAGTATTTCATGTAATGCACTCATTTTAATATGTTCATTTTGTCTAATTAATGGTCCCATATAGAAAAACACGCCATAAACAATCGTATAAATCGAAATTTCTGCTAAAATTTCGTGTGAAATTCCAAATGCATATCGCATTATCACATTTGAGAAAGCTAATAAAACACTAATTCCCAACATTGCAATAGCGAAGTATTCCAATAATTTATCTAAATTATCAGTTATTTTATCTAACACGTTTATTTTTTCCATATTTCTAACTCCTCTTTTATCCTCTACTATGCTTATTTTATTTACATTCATCCAGATCAGTGTAATTCGCTATACATATACATGATAGAAAGTAAACGTAAAGAATAAATTATATTACTTAAATAAATAAAAAATCCGTACCATTTTTTTAATATCAATCAAACTGTTGGATACGAATAAGTTACGTTCCTTTCAAAGTGACATTCATTCGTGCAATGTCCTGTATCTAGCGAAACCCATCAAATGTAAAACCTTCCTTGACTACTTTCGCTAGATACAGGAAATACAAAAAACAATATCATATCGAAAAAATACGTAGATAGGGTAGATTGGGAATCCCAATCTACCCTCTTCTTCAAGCTAATTCTTAGTTCAAAGTTATTTTATTGTATGATAATTATCTATTTCATTTCTTCTTTAATTCTTTCTGCTTCTTCAATAAATTCTGCCGCTCGCGGTTCAGTTTTTGCGTAACTATCGTACATGCCCTTTGTTGCCTCTTTCCAATCTTCAATTTCTTCATCTGTTGGATAGTAGGTTTTCACGCCATAATCACTTTCAAGCTTTTCGAAGACATCTTTGCCTTTTTCTCTTACTAACTTATCTGCATACTCTTCTAAGTCTCTGCCTGTTTCAACTAAAATTTCTTGTAGATCTTCTGGTAATGAATTGAACTTATCCATCGAAATCATTACTGGCATAACATAACTAATTAACGGATAAAGCGATTGGGTTTTAATTGGTAATTTACTGTCGTATACATATAATGGAACAATAACCATGCCATCTACTACGCCTTGTTGTAATGCTGTTGGTAATTCAGGTCCTGGAATTGATGTTCCGCTTGCCCCTACCAATTTTAAAGTCTCTGAAGCTATTGGGCCTCCTGGGACTCTAATTTTTAAACCTTTAGCACTTTCGGGGCTGGTGATTACTCTCTTTTCATCTCCGGTCCAAATAGTACCGTACATATCAGTGGAGCTCATTGAAAGTACTTTAACCCCTTTGGATTCCATAAGTCCAGCAATTTTTCTTCCACCATTTTCACTATCAATAAAAGCTTTCTTGTTGTCTAAATATACGTCGTTATCATTCGGGTCATAGTTAAATAGAAATGGTAAATCGAAGAAGTGCCAAATTGGATCGAAACTGCCGGCAATTGCTGAACTTGAGTGAACCATATCAGCTTGCCCTTGAAGCATGGCCGGAATTTCCTGATCACTCGGCATTAGCTGACCATCTGAATAGGTTTCAATTTTCAAACGTCCATTACTACGTTTTTGAACTTCCTCATCAAACCATTCAACATATTTATGGTGCATTGAAGCCTGTGGGTGTGAATGTACTAATCTTAATACATATTCTTCGTCATCATTTTCTTTGTTAACAGCAACTTTTTCTTTCTCGTCTTCGCCACCACAAGCCGTTAGTACTAACAATGCCATTGCTACGAGCAGTAAAAGTAATCTTCTTTTCATAAAATCCCCCCAAATCAGATTTTTTGAAAACGCTTTCTAAATTCACGCTATTTAGTCATTTACGTTTACAGCTTCAGTTTAATTCTTTTTCTTATTGATAGCTATTCACAATATATACAATCTTTGTTTCGAATTCACGTATAAATTTGTGCACTTTATACGTGGTCCTCAATTAGAAGCGTTAATATGTGATGATCCCTAAAATTTAGAGTTTTAAATTGTGCAGCTAATTCGCTGGTGTGAAGACGGTATTGTTCCCAACTCATGCCAGCCAATTTCTATTTGATTCGTTCGTTATTAGAATACTCAATATGTAATTCGAAATCTCGTTTAGTTCTTCGTACGTGCGCTTTGGGACTGAGATATAGTTCACCTCATCAGAACATTTACATTCCGTAATATGAGTCGTTCTACTTTCTTATGGATTGCTATAATTCCTTTATTTCTCAGTGCTTATTGAATTCTACGATAGCTATAACTTCTGTCGTTATCTTCAAATACAGACTGTCTTTTCATAAAGCTTAGTATATCTAGCTTAAATTGAAGAAAACAAACCTTTTTAGTTTTCTTTCTAGCCAATCCTTCTAAACAGTATTTCTTATAGACGTTTACTCAAATCAATATTTGTGTGTTAGCTTTCCCTTTATATTTTCTAGCTAACAAGTCGTATCCAATTCCCCATCAAAATATTCTTGAGCAATTATCATCTAAAATTCCACGCTATATTTAGCCATAAAAAACACCCCGAATGTTAGATTTTCACTCTACTTTCGGGGTGCACCTCAATAAGATGCTTTTTTATATATATATATAAAATAATACAATGATTAAAGTTATTAATATCAATATTTGTAATCATTTTTATTTGATTCATTCTATAGATCAATGAATTTCGATGAAGATGCAAACTACGGGCAGCGTCACTGAAGTTAAATTTACTTTCACAATAAATAAGAAAAGTTTCCGATAATACTTTAAAATTACTGTGATTGATAAATGTATCTAATGTAGAAGAAATACTCTCAAACTTTTTTTTAGGGAGGGAATTAATAATAATATTTAGCTTGCTTGAGAAATCGTTATAATTAAATAAGAAATGTTTTGGATTTGTTTTTTCATTTGACTCCATAGCTATAAGCGCATTGTTATATGATTTTTGTATTCCTTCAATACCACTACTTGGATTTCCTATAGCAATTTTTGCTGACACATTATATCGATTTAACAAAGTATCATTAAGCTGCTGTGCGTATCGTTCAATATCATTAAATAGTTTTTCGGTATCTTCACCGACAACTTTTAATATACAAAACTGTTCAAATGTAAGTCGACCCGTAATATCATGATGATTTACATTAAAGACTTCATTTATTGTTTCGTACAGTTGATCGTAAATTTGTAGTGATGGTTCCGTATTATCGTCGTTATTTTCTCGGCTAATTTGAATAATAATACAGATTCTTTCTTTATGCACGTTAAATCCCATCATATTGCCGTAGCGTGTAATTTGTTCGATGTTATTTCGTGAACTTTCATAGTTCAATATGTAGTGAATGAGAGTATCCACTGCATTTGATTGTAATGATTTCATTTCTTTCATCAAAGTTTCATGACAAATCATTTCAATATGATTTTTAACAAGTCGAATGTAGTTTGTTGTTTCAATGTCTTGGCCAGTTTTCCCAATTATTCCGACCGCCCCTAAAACTTGTCCATTTACAATAATCGGACCCGCTACCCCAGGGAAAATATCCGGATAATCTTTGACAGCCTCCTCATCAAAGAATGTTAATTTCTTTGTTTTAATAACTTCCGCTAAAAGAGAGTCGAAAATCCCAATACGACTATTATCATTTACTCCTATTAAATATCCATTTTTATCAGAAATAGTTACTGGGAAGCCAATTATTTTAGTTGTATCTTCTGATATTTTCTGTGCAATTTGTTCTAACATTGTAATATTCCACCTATCTTATGATTTCTATAGTGATCCTATTATTATTGGCTTCACATAAGCTGTGACTAAACTTTAGTTACTAGTTAAACAAATCGACAGCGAAAAAGGTAAATATTTAAATAAAGGTAGCACTGTTGTTTTAGTGGCTTTATACAAAATATAAGGAACAATTAATAGTTTCCATTTCTGATAGTTTTAAATTAATTTATATTATTAGATAAAGCACAGGTGCAAATCTAAATCATCATTTATGTGTCTATCTATCATTACACGAAGGCCTCAATCCCATTTAAAATATGAATAAAACAATAAGTGCACGAAAGATGGTGTTGTTAACTTTAGAATTTGGGATATATTACCTCTTTTACTCACTTATTACAACACTCTGTTCTATTATATATGACAAAACAATTAAAACAAATACATATTAAGCATTTTTTGTACAAGGTGCACTATAAAACCAAATCAATAGACTGAATTTTCGTAAAAAATGGTAATGGAATCTATCGATCTATTTAGAATACAATTAATGTGCGAAACTCTATAAGCAATTTATGTATTTGTAGAGGTGTCCAATTAAACAGGAAAATAAATTCTAAATATTTAGGAGAGATATCAATGTCAAATAACTACGATTTGATTATCGTTGGCGCAGGAATTATGGCATCCAGTTTAGCCTACAATTTGTACAAAGACGGTTATACCGGGAAAATCGCACTATTCGAAAAGGATAATAAATACGAATATTCCTCTACACCTAGAAGTGAAGGTGGAATTCGTCAAACTTTTAGTACAGAAGTTAACATTCGAATGAGTCAATATAGTTACCAAGTATATAAGAAATTTGAAGAGGAGATGGCATTCGATGGTGAGAATGCACAAATCAACTTCAATGAAAACGGTTACTTATATTTACTTGATAAAAAATCAATGCCAATCTTTGAAGATATTTTAAAAACACAAGAAACATTAGGTGTTAAAACAAAGTTTATGAATCAAAGGGAAACACAATCTTTTTTCCCTGAATTAAATGTTGAAGATTTGGTAGGGTCTGTATTTGACCCAGAAGCCGGAAATGCAGACCCGTATTCTGTATTACAAGCGTATATCAGGAAAATAAGAGAATACGGTGTTTCTTTTATATACGAAGAGGTTGATACAATTTTAACGGAGCGTAATAAAGCAATTGGTATTCAAACTACTAATGGTGATAAGTATTTCGCACCAATTGTTGTTAATGCAGCAGGCCCCTGGTCTGGTGATTTAAGTGCAAAAATCGGACTCGAAATTCCCGTAAAACCATTAAGACGTCAATTATTTTCAATTGATACCCAACTGAAATTCCAACATGAAATACCATTTACATTTGATCCGACCGGTCTACATTTCAGAAGTGAAAGATCAAAAGTAGTCGTTGGCTGGGCAAATGATGTTCCTTATGGCTACGACTTTAACCTTGAAAAGAGTTTTTTTGAAGAAGAAATTTGGCCTGTTTTAGCTACACGTTCATCTCATTTCGAACAACTTAAATTAGAAAATGGGTGGACTGGTTTATATGATTATAACTATATTGACCAGAATGCAATAATAGGTGGCCATCCAGACTTGGGTGGATACTTTATTGTATCAGGATTTAGTGGTCACGGATTCCAACATGCACCAGCCGCTGGAAAAGCGTTATCTGAACTGATTCGTTTAGGAAAGTTCGAAACAATGGATATATCTTCACTTTCAGTAGAGCGATTTAAAACAAATGAATTAGTAATTGAAACAGCAGTCTATTAAAATATAAAGGGTGAATAAAATGAAATTAACAGACAGACAGATAGCAGTTGATGTATTAGAAGATGAAGATGTAAATACAGTGAATCTAACAGGCGGTCAGTTAATAGTTGATGTATTGGAGAAAGAAGGCGTAACTAAGATCTTTGGTGTGCCAGGTGAAAGTTATTTAAACGTACTTGATGCAATTTATGAGCACCAAAACATTGAATATATTTCTACCCGACAAGAAGGTGGAGCTTCTTTTATGGCTGAAGGATATGCAAAGGCTTCAGGTAAGGTTGGAGTGTGTATGGCAACAAGAGGACCTGGTGCAACGAATTTATCGATTGGTATTCATACAGCACACCAAGATTCAACTCCACTTGTAGCATTAATTGGTCAAGTTGAACGTGAGTTTAGAGATCGTGAAGCATTCCAAGAAGTTGACTTCGTTGGTTTTTTCAGCCATCTATGCAAATGGACAGTAGAAATTAACCACGCAGATCGTGTTCCTGAGTTACTGCACCGCGCTTTCCATATTGCTCGTTCTGGTCGTCCAGGGCCAGTACTTGTTTCATTGCCAGAAGATATGCTCGATGACATTGTCACAAAAATCACACATCAAAAATTTAAATCGAGTACAATCTCCCCTGATAATTTGGCAGTTAATGAAGCTGCTAAATTAATTCAAGAAGCGGAACGTCCAATTATAATTGCCGGTGGTGGAATCGTATTGTCTGATGCAACTGAAATGCTAGTTAAGTTATCAGAGTTAACTCAAGCACCCGTTGCTTCAGCTTTTAGACGTTTCCATTCCTTTCCAAACTCCCATGATAACTATGTGGGATCATTAGGAATTGGCGCACGCCCAGACTTATTAAAATATATTAAAGATAGTGATTTAGTTATTGCTTTAGGAACTAGATTTTCACAAATGACGACATCTGATTATACATTACTAAATGAAAATTCAAAACTCATTCATGTCGATGCTTCTGAAGAAACATTAGGTAAAGTTTATACACCGACATTACCGATAGTCTCGGACGTAAAACGTTTCCTTGAAGAAATAGTAAAGGTAGTTTCAGAAAATAAAGACGAAAAAAGAAAGATTAATAAAGAAAAAATTCGTAATAATTACGTTGACTTTTCTACACCAAAATTGATTAAAAAAGAAAATTATGTTGATATGAACAGTCTAGTTCATCATTTATCTGAACAATTACCGAAAGATGCGATTATTACGAGTGATGCAGGTAACTTCTTCTCATGGTTATCACGTTATTACCGTTATGATGAAGGTGGTAAATATTATGGACCAACTTCGGGTGCTATGGGATATGGAATGCCAGCTGCAATTGGAGCTAAAATTGCGCATCCTGAAAAAGTTGTCGTATCGTTATCAGGTGACGGTGGATACATGATGACAATGCAAGACTTTGAAACAGCTGTTAGATACAATATTCCAATCGTTTCCATTGTCATTAATAATAATATTTTCGGGACAATTCGTACACACCAAGAGCGTAAATTTCCTGATAGAATGGTTGGTACTCAATTATCTAATCCTAACTATAAAGAAATTGCTGAATCGTTTGGTGGTTTTGGGGAAAGAGTTACCAATACAGATGAATTTGTTCCGGCATTAAAGAGAGCTTTAGCATCTAATAAGCCTGCTTTAATTGAAGTATTAACAGATCCGTGTATTTTATCTGCAAATCATGATCAAACGATTTAATAGTAAAGGAGATTATAATGAAATCGATAAATATAAAAACAGCAATACCTGGCCCAAAGTCGACTGACTTATTAAAAGAAAAAGAAGAATCTGTAGCAAGAGGAATCTCTACAGCTTACCCTATTGCAGTAGAAAAAGGTGTAGGGGCAGTTCTGACTGATATCGATGGAAATTCTTATATTGACTTAGCAGCGGGAATTTCTAGTTTAAATGTCGGTCATTCTCCAAAACCTGTAGTTGATGCATTAAAAAAACAACTCGATTTATTTATAAATCCTATTTTCAATGTAACGATGCATAAACCATATATTGATTTAGCTAAAAAACTAAATCAAATTGTTCCGGGTAATTTTCAAAAAAGGTCTGTTTTCTTTAATAGTGGAGCAGAAGCAATTGAAAATGCCGTGAAAATTGCTCGCCGGTATACAGGTCGCAAAGGAATAATATCTTTCGATCGTTCATTTCATGGCCGTACAATGTTAGCAATGACTTTAACTGGGAAAGTTAATTCAATTAAAAAGGGATTTGGTCCCCTAGCATCAGATGTCCATCATGCGCCCTACCCATATTACTTTAAAGATGAGCGTACAGATGAGCAGTTAGTTGATGAACTTAAACGATTGTTTCAAGTCTCGGTTTCTCCAGAAGAAGTAGCTGCAATTATTTTAGAACCTGTTCAAGGTGATGGCGGAGTTATCATTCCTTCAAAACAATTTATACAAGAAATTAGAGCTATCTGTGATCAATATGGTATTGTATTAATCGCAGATGAAATACAAACAGGATTCGGTCGTACGGGTAAAATGTTTGCTATGGAGCATTTTAACTGTACAGCTGATCTGACAGTAATGTCGAAGTCGATTGCTGCAGGTATTCCACTAAGTGCCATTACAGGCAAAAATGAAATCGTTAATTTCCCCGAGGTAAAAGAACTTGGGGGTACACTTAGTGGAAATACTTTAGGATGTGTTGCAGCATTAGAAGTTATTAAGTTGATAGAAAATGAAAACTTACTAGAGCGTGCAAATGAAATCGGACGATTTATTAAAGACAAACTTTCTTTCGAATCAAAACATATTGGTGAAATTCGTCATTTAGGAGCTATGATTGGAATTGAAATTGTATTAGATAAACAATCTAAAGCATCTCATCGTAGCTTTGTCAGTGATGTAGTAAATAAATGTTTTAAAAAGGGTGTTTTATTTATGAGAGCCGCGGATGGGGATGTTATCCGTCTCCTACCACCACTCGTTATAACTGATGATCAACTAAACGAAGCGATGTCTGTTATCGTAAATACCATAAAGGAACTCGAAGTTTTATAATAAACTAATGATGGGGTGAGATTAATGCGACTAGAAGATAAAGTGTCAATAATCACCGGGGGTAGCCGTGGAATTGGTGAAGCAATAGCTCAAATGTTTGGTAAAGAAGGTTCAAAGATTGTTATTGCTGACGTTAACGAAGATACCGGAAATGCCGCACTTGAAGGTTTGATGGCAGAAGGAATTGATGCAATTTTTGTTAAAACAGATGTTTCTAATGAAGAAAGTGTCATTAATCTAATGAATAGAACATTAAGTGCATTCGGTAGAATAGATGTTTTAGTTAACAATGCTGCAGTATCGATTAGAAAATCTGCAGAAGAGACATCATTAGATGAATGGCAAAAGGTCCTTGGCGTTAATTTAACCGGCGCATTTTTATGTTCAAAATATGCAGTTCCCGAAATGAGATTAAGAGAACGTGGGGCGATTGTTAACGTTGCTTCTTGGCACGCCGATAAAACGATCACTCGCTTTGCTGCCTATGCAGCTTCAAAGGGTGGTATGACAGCTTTAACACGTCAGATGTCACTTGATTGTGGTAAGGATAATATTCGTGTTAATGCAGTATTACCAAGTACAGTTGATACACCTATGTTGTATGAGACGATGAACAATTTACCTGATCCTGAAGAGGCATGGAAGCAAACGCTTGACTATCAACCTTTAGGAAGAATAGCAACTGCTGATGATATTGCTCATGCATGTTTGTTTTTGGTAAGTGATGAAGCCTCTTATATTAGTGGGCATTCTTTACGTGTAGATGGTGGAACTTATTCAAAAGTAGCAAGACCATTAATGTTCGATTAACCAATATTACTTAACTTCCGTACCGAATAAAACAACTTAATCTATTAGCTATACAAACTTTGTAGTTCTGCGAAAATGTCCTGTTTTTAATACAAGTATATAAGGAAGCTGAGTTAACCTGTTCCTGCTTTTTTAGTCTTGTCTTTTGCTTTATTTTGTAACGTAAAAATTTGTGCAAACAATTTACTGTATTGGTTTTTATTTCGTGAGCTAATTGTCATTCAATTTATTGAAATGTCTAGTAGAAAGGAAGTTAGTGATGAAGTACATTGATTTAAACTGTGATATGGGCGAAAGTTTTGGCGCTTATAAATTAGGTAATGACGAAGAAGTAATTGAACTAATCTCATCTGCTAATATTGCTTGTGGTTTTCACGCAGGTGACCCAAATGTGATGGATAGAACTGTTAAAATGGCAAAAAAACATGGTGTAGGTATTGGTGTTCATATGGGTTATCCTGATTTACTAGGATTTGGCCGTCGTGATATTGATATCGCCAAAGATGATCTAGTCAATTACATTATTTATCAAATTGGTGCATTACAGGCGTTTTGCAAAAAACATGGTGTAGAAATACAACATATTAAGTCACATGGAAGTATGGGTAATATGTCATATGTAAACCATACAGTAGCAGATGCTGTCACAGATGCAATATTACACATAGTACCTAACACAAAATTGTTTGTAATTGCAAATACAGTTATTCATAAACTAGCTGTCGAAAAAGGTATTGCTGTTGTTCACGAGGTATTTGCGGATCGCACGTATACAAATGACGGTACACTTGTTTCCCGGAAACAAGAAGGCGCAGTCATTAAGGATCCAGAAAAAGCCGCGGAACAGGTTTTACAAATGGTTTTAGAAGGTAACGTTACTACAATCGACGGTAATATTATCGATATGAGCGCTGACAGTATTTGTGTTCACGGTGATACCCAAGGGGCACTTGAAATCATTAGATGTGTAAAATCAAAACTTGAAGAAAATAACGTTATAATTGCCCCAGTAGGTACATGGTTAAAATAATATTTTAATAAATGATACAAAAATTAAAGGCTATTTAAATTAATTTCAATAAAATTAAAATGATATTCCTGAACTAATTGGGAATGTCATTTTTATTTCCATTAAGTATTTCAAGTCTTTCTCATGTTATAGTTTTTATTTTTGGAATGGTTGTTTTAACGGATAAAATTAATGTAGCGGATTTAAATAATTGGGATTGCGGAGTATTACGGACAGAATAAGCAACTAGTGCGGAGTTTTGAGCTGGCCAATACGGGCATGAAAGCCAGCGACCAGATAGAAACAGCAATTGAGCAGGTGGGAGCGATTAGCACCCGATCTCTCATCCCACCTAACGTACCGTTCTTTATATGACAGTTTGATTAAGACTTATGATGCAAAATTTCATAACGAGATACTAATTCAAGATTTCTTGTTTCGTAAGTGACCTCTATTTCTCTTTGTTGCCAAATCGGCCAGTCTAACTGGTATGGGTAATCGACTTTCACCATTTATTAATTCCTCAGTAATAGTTGTTGCTGTTGGTAAGTCTATATAGTTCCCACATGAAATGAATATAGGTTTGACGTCTTGATGTGTTCGTAAAACTCTGCCGTATATTTCCTTATTTATAATTATATCTACATAAGAACCTACCCTACTTTCAGGCATTTCAAATTCGGCATCAGCTATTTTCAAGTAACTTTTAGCAATGCCGATGGTTGGTTTATTCAGAAAGAATGAAGCATGTGTTGCGATTCCCATATGCCTTGGATGCAAATAGCCATTGCCATCAAACATAAATAGATCTGGTGCGTGTGTAAGCTTTTTGGCCGCGCTAATAACTAGGGGAAGTTCCCGAAACGCCAAATATCCTGGTATATAAGGGACTGCGATAATTCCTGCGCTATTTGTTTCTTCAATAACCGCTTTTGTAACATAATCTATGACGATTATGCTACAAACACCCCATTCATTTCCTTCATCCTCCCAGTAAGCTACATCCACACCTGCAATGAACTTGATATCAGTAGCAGCCATTCTGTTGACCATACTAACTTCTTCTTTTAAACACATTTGAATTGCATTCCATTTCTTATTGTCGACTGATAGTGGATGGACATTCTGAATGTATATTTTCATTCTCCTCAATGATTAAATTTGCTCAATAGAATTTACTCTCCATTGTCTAACTCAACCAATTAATTGGCATTATTTTAAGACCAAGTTATAAATCAATAGTGTTGACTTCAATAAAAGTCTTCTGTAGGACTTCCTCGCTTAACTCACCCTATTGTTTTATAAATGATTGTTTAGCTCAAAATTCTGTTGGCAATCAACTAAGGTGGTTTTCTCCTTAAAATCATTCTTTCGTGGAGTACTCGCCGTGTAAACATTCGCAGTTCCTGCAGCTATGCTGACAATATGTTCGTTGACATGCATATATATACTCACCTTATTTTATTGAATGAAACTGGTTGTCCGATTCAGTCATTTTACGCACTATCAATAACTTGAAACATTTGTATTAAAAAGCGATAATGTTGCGCACGACCAGCAATGCACCGAACACTCTCATGATTTTTTCTTTTTATCTCTCCCCTTCTATTCTAACTCTGTTCTAGGCAGGTTACCGTCTATGTTTGGCAGTGCACAGACGGGAAAAACGGAAAAAACTTTCAAAGTTAGGATAAATATCTACAGAAAAAGAAGTATGTATTCCTACTCTAGTAAATTCATACTTCGTTAATTCGTTTTCTATTTTCTTTACATATCCTTACTAGCCATTTACCGCTATTTTCACCCAGACAACGTATAATGATAGAAGAAGGAGTATTTTTTGTTAAAAAAGAGGTGCAATTACGCTTAAAAGTTTGAAACAATATTTCCTAGGCAATATGAAACATAAAAAACAAGTCAATTATACCTCTAGATGGTGTGAGTGTTTGGAAGCAGTTAAAATACTATCAAATTTTCAACATGACAAAGTCATAAATTTATTAAAAAATCCTACGCGCAAGGTGTAGAATCTATGAACTGGGTAGAAAAATGTTGGGCAAAGCTGTACTCCATAGTTTTACGATGTATGAAGGATCATCATTCCCTCCGCTTGCGGAGAGTATAGCTATTTTATCTTACGATGCGGTTCTTCTAAACTACTAGTAATATCGATTGAAGTTTCACGGTAGACACTAAAAGGACCACTGATATTATTATATTTTCAAATTGAAAATATTCATTTTATAAGCCTATTTACTCTCAACCTCTTGTACATACTCCCAAGTTTCACCGTGATCATTTGATTGATAAAGTCCACTACTATTCCCATTGTAATCACCATCCGATCCTTGCCCAATTAACATAGTAAGAACCCCATCTTTTTCAAAAGGCAGACCTGGAAAATCAAATGGATTTATAGATTGTCCACTATCTAACTTCATTTCCTGCATGGTGTAACTTACCTCTTCGAAAGATATCCCTCCATCATTTGTGCGGAATAGTACTCCTTCAGTACCAGAAGGTCTTGCTGCCCTTAAAAATCCAAGTTCCTCATTAATAAAAGTGATTCCTGCTGCACTACCAACTGTTCCATTGAATGGATTTTGATTGATAACCGTCCAAGTTTTCCCGCCGTCACTCGTCTTTCTGAGTGAATATAAAGTACTTCCTAATGCTTTATCCGCAACATCTAATATATATCCTACTTCATTTGAGAGATAAAACTGTTCATTGGTATTAGGTATTTCTTGCCGATCATCTTCAAAACTATCTTGATATTGAATCGTATTTGACTGACTCCAATCTGGGTCACCAATTACATTATATCTAGCAGGTATGATCTCTTTCTCTTTTCCAGGGACAAAAATAGATACCGTATAGCCAATTATTTCAGATGTAGTTTTTGTAGGAGTCTGCTCCATACCATTCTCATCCATGTGTATAATCCCCTCAGTATTGTAGCCCCAATTTCTTTTCCCGTAATAAACTAACCCATACGTATGTTCATTCCACATATCCACTGTCTGCTTCACTGGAATAACCTTAACCGTTCTAATTAGAGGTTCCACTAGCTTTTCCTCATTATAATCGGCATGTAGATATCCGTTTAATCTTACAGTAATAGTAGACGCCTTATTTTGATCATAAGTGATTAGGTAACTTTCCTCTTCCCCATCAGCATTTTCCCCATAAACAAAAGTATCAAATGATGTGATGGTTCCATCCTGATTAAATTTAAGATGAAAATCACTTTCCATATATAATTTCTTCGGCAAAGCATATTCTTTATTTATATCTTTAAAAATCCCTTCTACTCCATCCATATAGATGTTGTTATGTTCAAACTCAACTGAAGCTTCATTTTTTAATCTATCAATAAACCAAGCAAGTTCGCCTCCGAAATTTGTTGCACTTTTATAAATCTTCATTCCATAAAATATTGTAATGCTCATGATCATTACAACAGAAACGTATTTCCATGCCTTCAAATTAATCATTTTTTTGGGTTCAAGTTCTTTAGCTTTTACAATTTTCATTGTAGAAAATGCAATTATAGAAGTTAAAAGTACTATAGATATTAATAAAATAGGAACAGTATGATTTATTCTTCCATACATACAGAGTAAAGCTAATTCATAACAAAAAATCCAATATACAATTAGGAATAGTGGATTTGTTAATAATGATATTAATATCTTTTTTATATTCCCTCTAAATATGTAAACCACTCCTAACCAAAGTTCATAGACACTTTCACTTATTTTGAGTGTACTTTATTTCGCATGTTTCTTGTCTATTAGTCTATTGATTAATGTAGGCGAAATCCTTATTGAACAATTGTCCCTGAATATTGAGTTCGTAATTAAAGTATAGCAAACTATTATCCTTTAAATGATAAACCTTTTTCTTCCAATGAAGTTCTCATAATAGGTAGGGAGGCTGGTCCAATACCATGGATTTTCAGAATTTCTCTTTCGGTGTACTTTGAGAGTTTTTGCAAAGTATCGATTCCCCCATGAACTAAGGCATTTCTGGCTGGTGAACTTAGTTTCGAAAGGAATCCACTTTCAGGTTTATTCTCTTTATCGCAAGTAGGACAACTTTGGCAGTCACTACTTTTATAATACCTATGTCCTTTTTCACAAACCTTTAATTTTTTTTCAGCTTTCAAATAACCACTCCCAATATATATTGATTCAATGTTAATATATTATTTTTCTATACTTAGTTATACAATCCCGTAAACACTCTCAATGTCCCTATTAAAGAAACTTACTTCTTCTGTTTATATGTACTACTTTATAATATCAATTAGCGTTACTTAAGAACCTGTTCCGATTACTGAATAGGCTACCGATCTCTTATACAAAATTACACCCGATAAATTGATAAGAAATTCTGCTTTCTATTTCTTACCCCTTCGGCATCATGCTCATATCCATATACAACACATTCCAACGGTGACCATCTAGATCAGCAAAACCGCACCCATACATCCAACCTTGGTTCTCTGAAGGTTCACCAAAAATCGTGCCTCCAGCCATTACAGCCCTCTTTGCTATTTCATCTACTTCTTCTTTACTCCCTGCATCTATGGAAAATAATACTTCGGTAGCTTGTTTTGTATCGACAATTTCATGTTTTGTGAAGTTTTTAAAAGTGGAAACAGGAAAAAGCATTACGATAGCATTACTCTCTCCGATGACTAATTGCACTTGATCGCTGTCACCAGGTAGTGTATTCGTCGAAAATCCAAGTTTGCTATAAAACTCTTTTGATCTATTTATATCTTCAACTGGTAAATTGACCCAAAAGTTTTTAACCATAATTATTTCTCCTTTTTAAATTTATTTTTACTTTTCAGTATATTTTCCAGTAAGATATAAATACCTCCTTTTACTAACTGTACCTAATTTCCAAGTAAATTAATTGAAATGATTCCGAAATACCACTTTTATGCGACGTGCTACTAGTAGTTATTTACTCTTTTCCATAACCGCAAAATAATTTTGTTCGCTATCGGCAAAATTGAATACTTTTCCGGAAGGCATAGTTACAATTTCTCCGACTGTGATATTTTTATTTGATAGGGTGCTATGCAACTTATCGAGATCTTCCGAGAAAAACATTAATGAAGGTGTACCAAGATTCAATTCTGGCTGCATTTCAGAAATTATTGCCTTATTGTGAAGTATAATGCTTGTTTCGGCTTCCTTTGTTGGTGCAATTTCAATCCATCTCATTCCTTGACCGTTATCTTCATCTGTTATTATGATAAACCCTACTTTTTCTATCCAAAAATCCACCGCATCATCTTGGTTGTTGACATACAACATAACTTGACCGATTTTATTAATCATTTTCTTCTCCCCTTATCAATAATTTATCGCTTATATTTATTGTTGGATTTAATTTGATATTTATACAAGCTATTGGCCTTATTACTAAAAGAGCATAAATCCTTCATGATACAATCGCATCCGGTACAGGACTACCCTTTGGAAAACGTTTATTTTTATGGTGAATGAAGGGAAAATCAGCTCAGGAAAATGACACATGCTTATAAGAATGATTATGTAATTTATCTGAATACAGAAGCATGGTTCTATGGCGGCGGATTGCAAACATTGAAAACCATGATTGGAGATACAAATTCATATTGGAATTAATAGATACACATTCCCTTATTTCATTTCGCTATTTATTGCCTAACGTGACTATATAAAGAAAAACCATCTAAAGCGATCGGGGTATATCCTTTTCCAATAGATGGTTTTTTCTGTGTAACCAGTTGAATAGCGCTGAAACCTGGCGTATTAAACAATCTCAGCATTACCCTATGTATTTCTCTTGGCTACTTAACTTCACTAAAAACGGATATAGAATGATAACCAAAATGAATAAACTAGGGAATAAGCTAAGTATTATAGCTTCTGGCACCTCAAAGAACATTTGAATAATCAGTTGCAATAAAACAATCGGAGTTAACATGCCAATTTCCCCTTTGGATTTTTGCGTTTGATATTGTTTTTCTTCGCAGTACGGGCAAGTAATGGCAGGGTTTAATGTGGCCGTCTTTTTTATTGTTTGTTTCCAACTCCACTGATTATTGCAATTTATGTAGGTATTACATTATTTTTCAAACCAGCTCGATTGCATTGAATACGCAATCGAGTCGATTTATATAGAATTTCACTTTCTACTAGTGGCTATAAACATCGATGCATCTTGATTTGCAAAAATCTGTTTCCCATGATAGAAGGTCTTACATGTAGTCGACGTAAATCCGACTTCGGCTAATATACTTTTTAGTGCATTATGCGAAAATCCACTATGAATTTTCGGATGATTGACTTGATCATTTTTGTCAAAGTCAACAATTATTAGCAGGCCATCATTTTGTAAAATGCTATACAGCTTTTGCAAAATTAATTTAGTATCGGGAATATGAAGAAGAACTAAAGAGAGTAACACGATGTCCGCTTTAAGTTCAGGCATGTCTTCGGTAAAATCTGAATACAGTACTTCGCAGTTAGTCATGCCTCTTGCCACAATCTTATCTGTTGCATCCTGTAATGCTTGTTTTGAAGAGTCCACGAGCAATATAGAATTTACTAAGTCCGTTAGTTCTAAACTAACTAAACCCGAACCGCTCCCATAGTCTACTAACCTTTTTGATTCACTACCTCGTAATAGTGGTCTTACTTCTTCAAGAATAACGTTAACCAATTCCATTCGTTTTTCCGTTTCCATACTTCACTCTCCACATAGCATAATATTAATTGATTATTGAACTTTAGGGATAATAGCCATTATATCTGCAAGCAATACGAATTGATTAATTTAGAAAAAACACTATAGTTGCAACTAGGTTTTCACTCTAAATCAATAACTCTAAACGAATAGGTAGCTAGGTACTCTTCCAATCCTTTCAGGTTTATTTTACTTATTACATGCAGTTCCTCCTGTATGTCTTTCGGTAAGTAAATAGAGAATTTAGACACAAACAGCTCATGTTCTTGTGTGATACGTACCAAATCTTCGATTACCCACTGTTTTTCTTGTGCTTGTCTAATTACTTCCGCTATATCACCGTTGAATCCATCGATATATACCCTTCCAACACCATCTCCTCTAATATTAAGACCTAATGAACGGAGCGCCCATATTAAGTTTTGCGTGTTTTTAGATCCTGTGTACGTATCGAATACGATTTCATGTTTAGTTCTCCAAAGAATTCGCTCATTCGGTTTTACACCATAATCATGATAAGCCTTTCTCATATCCTGCAATGTATATTCAGCAGTATCATTAAAATAATCAAATTGCTGATTGGAACACAAGATTTCAATCATTTTTTCACCAATACGATTATGGATTCCACCAGCTCCTCCACTATACATTGGCGGCTTACCACTAACCGACTTTTTAACATATATTTTATTCTTCTTGAAATCAATGCTGTTAATTTCCCATAACCTACCGGCAAGAATGATTGAGTCACCTATTTCAACCTTCGCACCCTTATCCACTGTACCTATGGTTTTTACTCCCTCCAGCACCGTGAAGACTTCTGGACTCATAAAGACCGCATAGAACTCCTTGCTTCTGAGTATTCTTTCCCCCTCGATGCCAACGATTAACTCGTTGCTCCCCTTAACTTTTTCAAGGTGGTCTTTCTCTAACATGTGATGAATAATTTGTTCTACCTTTTCTTGCTGCATGTTGTAGAAAATGTGATTGCCTTTAATGATCGATACGAGCTCTTCTAAGCCTCTCCCATTCGTTTCTTGGCAGATGGATATCAATTGATGGAATAATATGTCGTAAGGTGCTAGATACCCCGTAGCAGGCTCTATCCACTTCTCAAGCGCTAACTCCATTACTGCCAGCGATTGAAGCAAACTATCCTCTTCTGTTGTATACAACTGCAACATCTGATCCGCATCTTTTTTTCGCCCTGAGCGACCCAACCGCTGTTTCAAAGACGATACGGTAAATGTACTGTCTAACTGTACAACAATGTCTACATCCCCAATGTCAATACCTAACTCCAGTGAGCTAGTCGCAACAACACTTTTAGGTGTTGCGGATTCAACCATTGTCTTCTCCACGTATTCACGTTCTTTTTTATCAATGGATGAGTGATGTGCATAATACGTTTCACCAACACTATCTCTCTTCGCCAGTCGATTCAGAAACACCGTAGTTACTTCTACTTGACATCTTCTGTTGCAAAAGATAATGGTTTTATTATCTCTAGACACCTCTCGAATATCTTCAAATAACTCCACTGGTAGTCTCCTATCTTTCCCAGTTTCAAAATGCATCAGGTAATATTGGAGTTGTTTTTCACTCCCAGTTGTTTCAATAATTTCAACATTTTTCGTGTCTTTATAGTTCACCCATTCCTTAACAAGCTCAAAGTTATCGATAGTAGCGGACAGACCAATTATTCTTGGTCTTTGAATTGTGTACTGCTCAACCCTAGATAATAGTGAACGTAGTTGAACGCCGCGTTCCGAATTGATAAACGAGTGGATTTCATCAATGACTATAAACTCAATCCCTTTAAACAGGTTCCTGATATATTCCGTACGATTAATGAACAAACTTTCAACGGATTCAGGTGTGATTTGGAGAATGCCTGACGGATTTTTCACGAACTTGTTTTTCTGACTTTGACTGACGTCTCCATGCCATTTATGTATCGGAATGGAACTATACTCGCAAAGTTTTTCAATGCGTTCAAATTGGTTGTTTATCAAGGCTTTTAGAGGTGATATGTACAATACTTTTAACTGTTTTTCAGCATTTCCTTCGATAAGGGAGATTATCGGCAAAAAAGCCGCCTCCGTTTTACCAGAGGCAGTTGCAGACGAGAGAATAACATCTTTATTCGTCTCAATGATTATGGGTATTGTCTTATTTTGAATAGGTGTTAACTTATCCCATTTCATCTCCCAAATCTTCTTTTGCATTGTTTTGGAAAGTAGTTCGAATGATTGCATACGTATTCCTACCCTTCAGTTCTTGAGAAGCGAGAATTCACATTAGTAGGCTGTGGCTTCGATTCGTTCTCACCAAACAATTTTTCACGATCGTATTTTGGATTTTGATGAAGTATGTTTAATGCACCGATAAAGCTTCGAATAATGTCCCCAACAGTTAGGTTTTCTTCCGCACCGGGTCGAGAGTACTCCCCGCGTATAAAGTTCTGAATTTCATCACTCGTTACGGTAGTTGCATAACCATTATGAATGGCATGAATGTCTCTTAACTTTTCCAAGAGCACATAGGTTTCGTCATGTTTCAATGGCTTAATGGTGATAACCGGTTGTGTTAAGTCGCGGTATTCATTTGTTTCAAAGCGATTGGATTGGAGCCTTCTCTTTAAAGCGCCATAGCTGAACAACCCTCTACGTTCGTCCTCTAAGAATTCCGGTGTACCACCTATCGTGATATACAACCCCTCAACATTCCCTTGTAGCGTGTCGTTGTAAATCTTTAAAATCGTTTCATAGTTTTTCTCTCTAGTCTGAGGGTGTGTAATCTTATACAAGTTAATGGCTTCATCTAGATTAATGACCAATCCGGAATACCCAATTTGCTTTACGAACTGAGAAAACACCTTTATATACTCATAGTAATTAATGTCGTTGATGATTTCGCGAACACCCAAATCCTTACGTGCTTCCATTTTGGATGTGTATTCCCCACGAAGCCACCGAAGCGCTTGTCGTTGGATTTCATTATCATCTTCAACAAACCCTTTAAAGTATTGGGTTAGAATACGCGCAAAGTCGTAACCACCGACGAGTTCATCCATTTTAGATACGACATCAGTTATGGCTAACTCTACATCTTTAATGAAGGAAGGGTCGTCGAATGCAACAGATTCGTAATTTTTATCGAGTTGAACCTTCATTTGAATTTCGCTAATCCACTTGTCTAAAATGATCGGTAATGCGCCGCCTTGAGGGACAGTTGCTGTCGCCAAGTTTTTCATTAGTTCGGTGTATGTCGCGACCGCTTTGCCTTCCGTCCCGTACAATCGACGTTCAGGTGTGAAGTCTGCTTTCGCGACAACAAATTTCTCATTAAAAGCAGCTTGTTGGATTAGTGCTTGAATAAAACTCTTACCACTCCCAAAGGAGCCAATGAATAGTTTCATGAAGGACGACCCTTTTTTAATATTATCCAAGTCACTTAGGATTTGTTTAACTTCTTCATGTCGACCGACCATGATGTAATGCAACCCTCTGCTTGGTACGACGCCACCTCCTAGCGAGTTCAATATTGAGGTGGAATCTCTCTTTTTAATATCCATTTATTCAGTCTCCTTTAGCGTTTTAATACAATTTTAAATTCTAGTAGACTGCAATTGCTTTTGAGACCCAGAAAGTTAACCAATAGGTACTCATTTGCTTTATCGTCAAATTAACTTTCTATGCCTTCTAAATTGACTTCGCACTCTATTCACCAAGCTTCCACTTATACCTATCTCCTGTATGAATAACTTCCGCAACTATTCTCTAACCATCTCTATACAAGTCGACTTGATTTACAGTTATTCCAATAGATTCAAAAAATTCTATTATCTCAATTTGTTTTTCTATCAATAAATCTTTTAATATTTATTCCGTTCCCTTTAGCGTTAATATACACTGTTCATATTCTTCGTAGACCGCGATTTCTCGATCTTGAGACTCAAGGAAGTTATCTCCGAGGTATTCATTGGCTTTTTCGTTAATTTCACTGATAAACATACCTAACATGATGCCCCTTTGCTTTAAGAAATAGTTGGCTGTGTTTTGATCATAAACCCCATTATCAAATTGAACCAAGAATTCCTTTTCAATCACGGTAAGAGATTCAATGAAGTCTTCCTCTCCATCAACACTGCCTCCACCTCCTAGTGCAAAGAAGATATCCGAAGGGGTACTGTCTACACCCATAGGCGGTACTGTTTCATTTTCAGGATGTGTTTCACCAATTGATGATCGTTTCGCATCCCACGCCACTGGGTTATCCGCTTCCTCGGTATCTATTCGAGCATTCGTTGGTTCGGTGTTGGTTTCAGACTTAGTGCCTGTGTCTACTTCGGCGGTAAAACTTAAAGTACCATCCACTTCAGAATTTCTTTCATTGAATATCGCAATAAGTTCCTCTGTTTCTTCTTGAAAGGCTTTAATGTTAGCGCTATTGAATTCGATAACCGGTCTTTGTTCGGGTACAGGGATGTCTTCAGGCGGGGGCGGAACCTTTCCATATCCCTCTCTATTTTCTGCTTTTTGAACGACTTTAAATCGATTTGTCTTTTCCTTAACTACTGGTGTAAAGTGTTCAATCATCATTTCTTTAAACCCCTCCGGTAAGAACGATTCATCGACTTTTATTTGACGTTTCTCCCCCTTAAGTATTCTTGTTACATTTTCAGATAAACGGAACAAAGCAGTCACTTCATTGTTGATCCGTTCAGTAGGCAATATTCGTTTCGTTTGAACATGAAAAACGTCCGTTTCACGACCCATAACAGCACTAACATATAAGTGCTTAACGGTTCTTTCTTCCTGCATTTTAAAGTAGCGGTCGATTAACTGTTCTCCTTGCTCTTGGTACACACCCTGTAGTAGAGGGAAGCTCTCTTTAAAAACTCTATAAATTTTATTTTTGTGGTTAGTGAAAAACACAGTTTCTTTATAGTATTGAATATGAGATTTCCACTTAGTAAAGGAAATTCGCGCTAACTCGTTTTGTTTTTCCTTGAGTTGCTTATACAGTGGCGTCATGTAATAATCACTCGACGAGGATGTCCATTCTTCCATTAAGTCATTTTCACCGACCTCTCGTAACATATCAGCCGTCCAGCTACTTAAGTAAGTTCTCACCTTAGGAAGTCTTTCTACGTAGTTATCATGCAATCGAACGACCATGCTTATGTTGAATGCAGCCCTTTGATTAAAAGAGTAGTTCAATAGCTCATAGACAAACAAGATGATGTAGCTAAGGTCCACATCTGGGTATTTCCCATTTAACACTTGCTCTCTCCAGTAAAAGTACCACTTCTTTTGTTCTTTGTTCAAACTGTCAAAAGTCGTCCAATAGGCGTGTAACGGGATTTCCTTGCTTTTGACACCTCTTTTAGTTGCATATTCTAAGGAGTGCTTGATGAATCGGCTTCCATTGTGGGAATAACTTATTCCATACGAATTATTGTTTTTAGATGAACTCCCGCTTCTTATCAGTTCGATAGCCTTCAGTATCTCTCTAGGAGTGTCAATGTGCTTATATTTGTCTAGAATAACCGCGTCTTCATTGTAAAATCGTTGACTTGGTTTCGCAACGTTGATGTCTGGCATATTTGTTAACGAATCCTCAATCTTGCGTTTTAAATTAGAGGCTTGCAATAAAAAACCGTTTATAGGTACCGGGTCCATATTCATGGATGGTTCTTCATGGCGAATAGGAGGAGTTAATTCCGAAAGAATGAGTTCTTCCCCTTCTATATCTACACCCGCGGTCGCTACTGCTTCTCGTTTTCCTTTCGCTTCCTTATGAACCTTTGTCACAGCCACAGCATCATTCACTTTTTCTTCCATCACTTCCAGTACATCTATCTCAACATTTTCGATTACTTCATCCACTACTACTTCTTCAATATGCGGTGACAAAGAAGGATTGTTATCCATTGCGCTGGGTACAGCCTTTGTATCCGCAATTACTTTTTCTTCACAGTGAGTGTCTTCAGTAGAAGTCGGCATAGCTGCTTTAGCAAGTTGTAACTGTTGCACCTGTTTGAGTGTAGACACTAACTCTTGTATTTTCTTACTAGGATGCTCAGGTATTTTTTGTAACTGAACGGATGAGGATTCTTCCTCTTTTTTCAAATGCGTTCTGTTCTTATGTGCTTCCGAATACCTTGCTATCAGGTCAATCTCAGGTTTAGGTGCAACTGCCTTCTCCATTTCGTTTCTTTTTTCCACGTGGGAAGAAATAGCGTTTCCAGAACTGACTATTGGTTTTACAACGCTATGCGCTTCCGTAGGCTTTGTCGCCGAATCGCTCTTTAGCGCATAGTCTATTCCTTGTTCTTCCTCTATAGCTACATAAACAATTTGTTTTATATTTTTTTGCTCTTCCTTCTTTAAAGCTTCTTCTACAAGAGGATTGAGTGGACGTCCACTGGAAAACAGAACACTTTCCTTGTCTAGTCGGTCTTTAATCACCAAGTCATTCATCGTAATTTTGTTAGTGTCCTTTTTAACAGGGATGTCTTCCTTTACCTTCTTATTCAAGTTGTTTTTTTGTATTAACGGGTTGGATTCTAACTTATTGTGCCAATCTTTAATGAAAAACATATCTATCCACCCTAAGAGAATAGGGACAAACGTCCAACTAAGAAGTAGATACACCGAACCTTTTACGTATTTACGGTAGTAAAACGCATGTGCTCCAACTCCTCCTAAAAAAAAAGCCAGTATATAACCAATTTTTTTTGATTTATTATTCAAAACATCAACACCCTTTTACCATTTTTAGTCCAGTATACCTTTTCCCAGGCACTTTTAGTAGACAATAAGCCATTATTTCTAGTAATATGTCGTATATCTATAAGTAAATAGAAGGATTAAGATACAAACGATAATGGATCTATGTCAATATCCAATAACCTAATAAAAATTATCTAATGTCACGTCATCTGGAAAAAACTCCAAAATAAAACGTAAAGAACTTGTTACCAGCTCATAGCTGGGATAAGTGCTGTCATTGTTTAGAATAAACATATTTTGAAGTGCAAAATCACACTAAAACAAGTGCGATTATCGATTTAAGTGACCCCGAATTATTGGTTGTAGGTGTATATACAAAACATTCCCACACTTTTAGGGGTGAAATTTATATTCCTATTTTCATGTCCCTAAAATGATCATTCATGACGCCAAAACGACATTTCATGGTACTTGTATATATATTTAATCGAGTAAGAATATAATAGTACCACTGAATTAGAAAAGGGCGTATTGAGATATAAACATAAAAAACTCGGTAAAGAAAGATGGAAAAACGCCGGATTTTTGGGGACGAGCTAAGAGTAAGCTTACTCAAGACTTTAAAGATATGATCTACCGTCAATACTATAGCCAAGAAACGTTGCATATTTACTGTGAGTGTTCTAAGGATGAAAAGGTAACAGGATGGCTATCGCCTGCCCCTGTGTAAAAAGGGGTTTTGTAACTGTCAGTAGTCACATTATTGAATTACCATGCGATTGTAGTGGTGAAAATATACGGTGAACTAGAAGCCCTACTGGCAGGTCTTATGGAATATGAGCATCATATTGATATATTTAACGATAATGTAATAATCTATTCCGATATTGATCATATAAATCATATTTTCAACTATCAAGTAACACTCAAAATGACTATGCTGACTACGTTTTTAACTACGTTCAATTGGCACTATATGAAATCAGATGAAACAGAATATCAAAAAACCTTGATTCTCCAGGACTATGACACTGTTTGAAACTCCATCATATTTAACTATAGAGATGGCATGAGTCGAACCCATCTCCTAGAAAAGTTGCTGGAATGCAATTCACCTTAATGTAATCTGTTTTTATTTTACCTATACATCCTTACCAGCAATCCATCGCTATTTTCATGCAGACAACGTATAATAAGAAAAGCAGAAGAAGAATTCAATCTTCCTTTAGTTAAAAAAAGAGGTGCAATTACTTGAAACAATTTGAAACAGCATTACCCGAGCAGTATGAAACATTAAAAAAACAGGCCAATTATACGTCTAGCTGGCGAGATCGTTTGGAAGCAGTCAACATATTATCGGATTATCAACATGACAAAATCATAGATTTATTAAAAAATCGTATGCAGCATGATACTGTCCACCAGGTGCAAGTAGCTGCCTATGAAGCACTTACCGCATTTGGCGAGGTTGTAGAAAAGCCATCTCCTGCACGTTTTGATATTATCAAAAACACAGACAAGATCTTCCTTCGCGTCAAAAAGAGCTTGCCGAAGGACCATACGGTGGCAGACTTTGCGGATAAACTAAAACGGATGCGTGTAGATGTCTTTGATGCATATGAAGGCGACAAAGGTGTAGAATTTATGAATTGGTTAGAGGAACGTTGGGCAAAGCTGTAATACGTAGTTTTGTGATGTATAAAGGAAAGTCATTCTCTCCGTTTTTGGAGTGGATGGCTTTTTCTTATGTTACAGCGTGATTCGCCGAAACTGCTAAGATTGTATGATGTTCGTCTTTTTACATGGAGTTGGAGTTATGAAATTGGTTCATTCGTTTAATAAAAGTATTTCATTTATTATCCCGTAGCCGTCTTCTATTTTCCCTTGTTGCCAAATCTGCCAGCCTCACCGGTATGGGTAATCGACTTTCACTATTTAGTAATTCCTTAGTAATAGTAGTTGCTGTTGGTAAGTCTATATAGTTCCCACATGAAACAAATATAGGTTTTACATCTTGATGTGTCCGTAAAACCCTGCCGTATATCTCCCTATTTATGACTATCTCTACATACGAGCCTGCCCTATTTTCAGGCATTTCAAATTCGGCATTAGCTATTTTCAAGTAACTTTTGGCGATGCCGATAGTTGGTCTATTTAGAAAGAAAGAAGCATGAGTTGCGATTCCCATATTTCTCGGATGCAAATAACCATTGCCATCGAACATAAATAGATCTGGCGTAAATGTGAGCTTTTTGGCCGCTTCAATAACCAAGGGAAGCTCCCGAAATGCCAAATATCCTGGTAGATAAGGGACTGCGACAATTCCGGTGCTAGTTGTTTCTTCAATAACCGCCTTTGTAGCATAGTCCATGACGATTATGCTACAAACACCCCACTCAATTCCTTCATCCTCCCAGTAAGCTACATCGACGCCCGCAATGAACTTGATATCAGTAGCAGTCAATCTATTTACCATACTTATCTTTTCTTTTAAACAGGTTTGAATGGCATTCCATTTCTTTTTGTCGGTTGATAGCGGATGGATATCCTGTATGTTTATGTTCATTCCTCCTAGACGACTTAATTATCTAATTCTATCGAGAAATCGGTCAGCTTACTTTTATCCATAATATGTTCGTTGCTATTTATATATATACTTCTACTATGTAAGAGATTTTTCATTTTTTAAGATCCATTCTCGTTCTTCCCGTTACAACTCTATCCATTTTCAAAAAAGAAAAGCACCGCGGCATGCGATACTTTTCTCTACTTCACTATTTATGGATAACGTACGATAAATCGTAACTTCTTCAACCCTTTTTTCGATTTCTTCACCGCAGTATGAACGTGCGCAAATAACGTTTCTACTTCCGCCCGTTCTTCATGGGTCACGCCGTGTGGACTGTACATAGCCTTTTGATAGATTTTCAATCCATCCTCGAAGTCTTGTCGAAGTCGCGGATCGATTTTGCCAACTGCTTCAGGTACTGTTTCAAATGAAGGCAGCTTCGCGACAACTTGTTCTTTTTCAAGCATCTGCACCATGAGCTGAACATGATGTACAACGGCTACTCGATGATCTTTCACTTGAAGTTTTTGCTGACGTTTTCTTTTTCTTAAGAAGTACAGCAATAATAGGATGAATATAACTAACGCAATGATGAGATTCATCCAGAACCATATAGTAGTGTTCGGATTCACTTGCTTTGCGTCTTCAGGCTTATCTTGATCTTGTTGCACTTCTGTCGTGTCATTCGGTTCAGGTTCAGCCGTACTTCCGCTGTTTGCATCCGGTAAATCAGCACCTGCTGCTGGATAGTCTTGTTTATTGATGTCCGGCATTTTTTTAGCATACCCCGGCGTCACTTCAATCGGCACCCAGCCGACCATATCGACGTAGATTTCTGTCCAGGCATGGGCATTTTTCTCGCTGACGTTGATTTCACTGAATGACTGTAAATCTTTCACGTCATCCAGTCCGACGATATAGCCTTCCGCATAACGCGCAGGCGTGCCAAGCATTCTGAATGCCAATGTAGCAACTGTCGCATAATGAACGGAATAACCTTCTTTCGACTTTTCCAAAATCCCTGTCAGGAAATCCTGGTCTTTTATCGGTTCGGCATGTTCGTTATAACTCATCGACTGTGCGAGGAAACGTTCCACTTCCTGAATCGTTTGTTCGTACGGTAAACGCGTTTCTGAATCGACTACACCTTCGTCCATATGGTTGCGCAGCACATTCAAACTGTCTTGCGGCACCGAGAGATATTCGTTATAGACGTATTGGTTATAATAACTTTCACGACGTAAATAGTCGGTGTCTTTTGTTTTGTACAACGCATTCGCGATTTGCGGATAATCGGTGTACGGTGTCAGCATATAGTGCATTTCCACTGTACGTCTGCCGAATATCCCTGTCGCATGTAGCGCGTCGGCTTGTTTGGAACGGACAAGCTGATCATCCAACTCCGCTAATTCATACGGTGCGTAAATATAGCGACTGGATGCAGCGACGTTTTGAATGACGAGTTTCGCTTCTTCGTACTCTTCCGGCAAACTACTTTTCGCTGCCAAACTCAATTGTTTCGCTCCGGTGAAATCTTCTTTCTCTAGCGCTTCAAGCAGAGACTTCTCTTCCCTATACGCTTCCCCATCGATTTCCTTCCAACCACTCGGCGTGTAAGTCGAACCGACGAATCCTTTCAAATACAGCGGACTCGGATTTTCCATCGCGACTTTTAACGCGGTATAATCGCCCGGTGTAAACGTGGAAAGCCGATCGAAGTTGCCAGCTGTCAGCACAGGTTCTTCACCTTTAAAATAGCGTAACTTCTCGCCTTGATACCGTACAGTATCTTCCATTTTCGAGCTGCCCGTAAATTCTTCATTACCATTTTCATTGATCACCGTATACGTGAACATCAGCATGACTAATGAAATAGGCACGATCGCTATGCGTTTCCACCAGTGTACAGTTAGTTGATTCATATACAGTAATGCCAGAATCAGTGCCGCGAAAAATAGAATATCGAGGATCAATGCGGGTGATGTGCCAAGTAGTAATTGCATCGACCAAATCACGATAGCGAGCGCAACAGGAATCCAACGCTTTTGATTCGCAATGGCGTAATAAATGGCACTGCCGATTAGCAAAGCAATTTGACCAAGAATCATGCCGTTTAGCCACGAAGTCGTTTCATTGACAGACAATAGATCCATATAGATATGTTTGTGTTCTGAGAGTGTGATGAACAACGCGTTGATCGTTCGTTTCACGTCGTCTATGTACGTTGACAAGAAAATCAAACTAACGATCACGCTCGCAATCAAGACGATGTCGCCGCCACGCTGTTTCCATAGTATACGTGCGACCATCCACAGCAAGACGAGAATGAGCGCAGGCACGCTACTCATCTCAGGAAACAGCATTGCACGGATTACGAAGAATGCCGCTAGGAGAACACTATACGCAACTACTCCATCTAGCCATTTCATGCGACTGATCCCTCCTTCTGATCTGAGATCACGATCGTCTGATATTCGATACTACGCGCACTATTGGTCGTCAATACGATACAGCTTGGATAGGTTCGTCTGAGCTTCTTCCACTGTTCATCTGACATCGAAAGTTGCGCGGCACTTCTCGTCAACACTTCTTTTATCGCGTTCGCTGCCCCCCGTTCATTGTCGATCGTCAACTGCTCACCTGTCGAATGATCCACTAGAAGGTGGACTTCGTGATCGCCTGCAACATAGGAATAAAGCAGAGCGGAAAACGTCTCGATAAATTCGTCGTATAGCGTCACGCGATTGGTAAACGATGTAAAATCGATCGTCATCATGACGGCATTTCCTGTCAGCGTTTCATGCTGTTTGACGAATAACTCATCCACTTTACTTGATAATTTCCAGTGAATTTGCTTGACCGAGTCGCCCGGTCTATACACTGACAACTCCGCTAGCTCTTCGCCAGCGATCTTCTTCATCGGGATGATGCCCGGCGTTTGCAGCACATGTTGATTTTGCTCGATGCGTTGAAGTTTCAGGAAATACGGATTCGGCATGATCAACATCGCGGATTGCGTATCCATTTTCTGCATCGAACGGAAAAACGTGAAACTGTCTTTGATTGTCAGTTGGTTGATTCGTATAGTCACTTGCCCCATATATTTCTGCGGCAGCACGAATGAAAACTCTTTCGTACTTTTCGCTGGGATGGACAAGTTGTGCTGGTGACTTTCTTGTCTACCAGTAAATATATGCTCGATGACGAGATGTATTTGTAGTTGTGTAACAGGTAAGCGACTTGTATTTTGTACGCGCAGTTGATAGCTCATTTGTTCATTTTTATAAATTTCATTCGCCGTGATGATCTCGCACTGGATTTTTCCTTTGACGAGATAGACGCTTAACACGAGCCACAGCCATAAAAGAAACGAACCAGCTGCGAATAATAGAGCGAAATGCGTCGTCGTGAAGATGAAAAACGCAAGCGTAAACAGTAGCCACACGACGCTAATGAGTAATGTCCATATCATACGATCAGCCCTTAAAATGTTGCAAGCATTGCTTGGTCGGGCGTGGCAACACTTTGCAGTAATTTTTCGAGTAGCGTATCCTGCTCCTGTTCAGTACCTGGCACGCTCGACATGACGATGCGGTGTCGGCTCGTCGGCAACCACACAGCGTGGACATCTTCCGGAATGACGTAATCGCGTTGTTGTAAGAAGGCATGCGCTTTCGCCATCTGACATAGAGCAAGTGCGCCACGTGGGCTAATTCCTTGATGGATCGACGGGTGATTTCTCGTTTTCTCGGTGAGTGCCGTGACGTAGCGCAAGATTTCATCGTGAATGAACAGGTTCTGTACTTGGTGTTGCAGCGCAAGCAATTCATTTTTCGTAATGATTTGAGTGAGTGAGGACAATGGTTCTGCCTGCTGACGATTTCTCAGCATGTCTACTTGGTCTTCAAAATCGGGATATCCTACGCTCAACTTGGTCATGAAACGGTCAATTTGCGCGCTCGGTAGTGGTTGTGTACCGATTGTACCGTACGGATTTTGCGTCGCGATGACGTGAAACGGTGCTGGCAGCGGATAGGTTGCGCCGTCCACTGTCACTTGTTTCTCTTGCATCGCTTCAAGGAGCGCTGCTTGCGTTCTCGAAGACGTCCGGTTAATTTCATCGCCGAGCAATAAGTTGCACATAACCGCGCCTTCTTTAAAGACAAATTCGTTTTTCTCTTTGTCGAACATCGTGAATCCGATGACGTCAGACGCGACGACATCCGGTGTGAACTGGATGCGGTTCGAATCGAGACCGACGACTCGGCTGAATGCTTTCGCGAGTGTCGTTTTCCCGACTCCTGGTAAATCTTCTAGCAATACATGTCCTCCGGCTAGGAACGTCATCCACACTTTTTGGATGACGTCGTCTTTACCGTTAATCACCTTTTTCATTTCATTCAGTACGTGTGTTGATGGATTGCTCATTGTTTAGTTCCTCCTGTTGTGTAAGTTCACCGCGTCCACGATGTCTTCCGCTGTGATGGCATATGGGAATAATCCGCGTGCGATTTTGCTGGCGGCGGTTGTGTAGAAGCGATTGGATGTGAAAAAGGTTTTTGGATTATTGATCGCGATAAGTGATTTATCGAACAGCATGCCGACCCGTGTAGATACTTCTGCTGCAAATTCAATATCATGTGTCACAATAATCGTCGTGATGTTCTGTTTTTGAAGCGTTCGGATCAACTCCGTCACCTCTTGTTTGGACATGACATCCATGCCTTTTGTCGGCTCGTCGAGCAATAAAACATCTGGTTTATGCAATAATAATTTCGCAAGCGCTGTCTTCTGCTGCTCTCCACCACTTAAATCGAATGGATTTCGCTTTGCTACATGTTCGATACGTAGCTGCTGCATCATACCGGACACAGCGGATTCTCTCTGTTCTTTCGGCAATTTCTGCACAGGAACCGCGTGAATCAGCTCTTCTTTCACCGTTGAATGCATGAATAAAGCTTGCGGGTTTTGCGGCAATAAGACGATATTGCCTTTCCACTTATCCGGCACGACGTTATCCAACCACACCTTTCCGGTATATGGCTTATGCAGTCCAGCGAGCAATTTCAATAACGTAGACTTGCCGACTCCATTGCCACCGACAATCGTAAAAATTTCGCCACGATGTACGGTGAATGTCATATCGGCGAGTAGATCATCACTCTTGCGATTGTATCGAAAATACACATCTTTCACTGTAATGAGCGGTGGATGCTTTTTTTTCACGGGACCCATTGGCAAAATTGCCGGTGGATATTGCCGAATGAAATCCATCCCTTCGCGCACCGTAATCGGCGTCTCATCACGGAAGCCGAGCTTATAATAGACACGCATCGCGGTCGTGAGTGCGTCGAGCATCGGATGTTCTAGCAACAAGTTGCCGATTGCTTTAGGCGACGTGTCATATAGAAGCGAGCCGTTTTCCATGAACAACACTCGATCGCACACCGGTAATAATTCTTCTAGCCGATGCTCCACGATTAAAATCGTCATGCCGAGTTCGCGATTGATTTTCTCAAGCAGTGTCAAAAACTCAGAAGCCGCAATGGGATCGAGTTGAGAAGTCGGTTCGTCAAGCAATAAAATATCCGGCTCCATCGCAAGCACTGCCGCTAGATTGACAAGTTGTTTCTGCCCGCCTGATAAATCACTAATACTGTTATGCAACCAGTTTTGGATACCAAAGAAACTGGCGACTTCAGCGATTTTCTGCTGCATGTCTTCCGTCGATACACTCATATTCTCGAGACCGAATGCCAACTCTTGCCACACTTTCTCCATGACCATTTGTTCATCTGGATTTTGCATCATGTAGCCAATAGCAGTCGCTGTAGTCGACACAGGCAGTTCATCGATTTTTTCGCCGTTAAAATACACCGTGCCGCTTAGTTTACCGTTCGGTCGCATTTCCCGCTTCACCATTTTCAATAACGTAGACTTTCCTGAACCGGTGGGACCGAAAAGCGTTACGAATTCTCCTCGCTTAATCGAAAAGCTAATGTCTTGCAACACATGGTGTTCTTCATAATGGAAGTTTAGATTTTCGACTGTAAGTATCGCCATTTGACACTCTCCTTCGCTTCATAGATAAACGGTAATAGCATCAGCAAACCGATAACCACATAATGTCCTGCGCCTAGCGTCTGTTCACTGATCTTCGGGTAATACTGCGTTTGGTGTTGCGTAAAGTATCCGATGTAGTACAGAAGAAACAGAACGAGTCCAGCCGTCAATATTCCGTCTCGTTTCGTGAACCGCATCATCTTATACTGCGTTCTTTCTTTCGTGATTCCATATCCTCGTGCCTTCATGACATCTGGCTTCACAAAGACAAACTCCGCTGTCTGAACGAGCGTCTGCCGCCACAATGCGAACGCGCGGCGAAGTTTTTCCACTCTGCTTCCTACTTTGTAATAGCCGATCCCGCGTTGTGCCATTTGCTTTTCACGCCATGTTATTTTGAATAACGGAATGAATCGCCACAACATGGAAACGAGGATGCCGAGGTTTGCGGACACGTTCGTCAGTACGGCGAGTACTTTATTCGTTGTGAAAATCTCGAAATAACTCTTTGTCCAGAAACTGGTTGCGACTACGGCTCCCGCAACGACGAGTCCTTTCGTCACGGCTTCAAGCGTTACCGCATGGTCATTAAGGAAAAACAACGGAGTGAAACCGTTATGGACATAAGATGGATAAGCTGCGGCAATTAGTAGGAAGACGAAAAAATAATAGATCAGATCTTTACTAGCAGACCGTACACCGTGCAGCATGAAGAAATACAGAATGCCTCCGGTCATGGCCAGTGCCACGATGATGGGATGAAACGAGCTGAACATCGTGACCAAAACAACTGTTACGTAGACAAGTAGCAATATAGGGTGAAAGTTTGAGAATGCGCTCATCTAGTTTCCTACTTTCTTTTATTTTCGTATGTAGCCATCTAGATCTCTACCTACATCACATGTGTAATGGAACTCCACTTCATCACCGTCTTGCAGTTCGTATTGACTGACGCCACGGCTCGGAAATTCGCCGTTCACTTTATACATCCAGCCACTTAACGGACCACAATTAAACTCATATAAATAGTTAATGCCTTGGACGTAAATACTGTTGTATATATTGTAGTCCGCTCCTTGGTACTCCATCGGGATGCGATGATGGCGTGTCGCGCGATTGAGTAGTTCAAATGCGGTATCACCACTGCGCAGCACATACTCCGTTTTCTCAAGGATTTCGCCGTCTGGTTCTACATATTTCTCGAGACCCGGTTTCAACTTGTCCATGGAATCCAGGACGGTGTCACTGCGTATCTCAAGTGTCACCGTCTCCGAGTCTTCCGTAATTTCGTCGATATGGGTCAAGTAATACTCTTCCACCGATTGAATCTTCGTTCCCGTGACGAGCCACCCAACGATAAAGAGGATGAATGCTACGGCTAATAGATCTTTCTTCATTATATCCCTCTAATCTCTCTGACGCCTTCTTTTTTTGATTCTCAGTAGCACTACGATGAGTAAACCTACTGCAACGATTCCGAGCGCCCATGAAATGCGCTGTGCTCGAACGGCATTGTCAATTTGCGTTTTTGATTTCTTGAGGTCTTCATAGTTCAAGACTTTTCCTTGATCATAGAGAGACAGTGCGTTGAATCGCTTGAGAATCGCATCGACGTTGTCTTGATCTTTGCTTGTTAATTCATTGAATGGATACAGTTGATCGAGTACATCTTCATTGATACGTTGGATCTCGGCTTCAATTTTCTCCATCTCCTCTTTGTATTCGTATAGTTGGACCAATTGTTTTTCAAAGTCGCCTTTATTATCTGCTTGTTCGAACTGGTCGATCAGTGAAACGACGTCAATATACGGCTCTGTCGTCAGAGGTGTAGGAATCGCATCAATTCTCTCTACATCTTGTTCGGTAATACTCCGTGGAGCGGTTTGCTCTTGATAGATCGGTGCAATCGTGCCGGCGCCCTTCGTGTATACTTCATAAGCCTCGCTGAATGCTGGAAGATCAAGTGGCATGGACTGCTTTTTTGCAGCTTCCGCGAGCGTATGGAAGTTGTAGACATAGGACCGTTCCTCTATCGGGAAGTTTTCATATGTATCGAGCAATTGCTGAAGCCGTTTGGCGTCGGTCTGTTCATGGATAGCCTGAATGTCTTCCATCAGCTTCGTCATTTGTCGCTTCATCTCTTGCGGATTTTCAGGGCGGAAATCATAGATGGAACGATAACCGTTTTCGAGTCGGTAGAGCGATACCAATGCATAGAGTACTTGTTCAGAAGCCATCGAGTTCGATTCATCCGGTAAAGAAGATGGATTATCTGCGTTATACGTTTTAGCATGGACAAATCCGCCATCTTCCATTTGGTAGTCCATGATGAAATCCAGCAAGGTATGATCGCCTTTCTTGAAGCGTTCGTCTTCATTCGGATGGATACCGAGTGATGTTAGCGCAACGAGTACTTGTGCCGCACTTTCGGCATTTTCGTCATGTAGCGTGCCATAGCCTCCAGTGGACGTTTGCATATCAGACAACTTTGCGAGTGCTTCGTCAACGATGGTATGAATGGTTTTCGTGACATTCTTTCCTGTATCTTTTTGTCTATAGCTGAATTCTTCCGTGCTTTGATAATATGGCGAGAGTGCTTGGATTGCCATGGCGGTCATATCGGTCTCTGCTTCGTCTTGGTAAAACGAAAACCCGCCATCTTCAAGTTGCAGGGAGAGAATTTCTTCGATAATCTCGGTTCTTGTCATATCCGCGTCATCGGGCACTTTATAGCGCATACTGTCGAGCGTGATCAGCCCCCAGATCCAGCCATTGATCCCTTGTGCGCCCAACGAAGTTTTCAAACCACGATTATATGTTCCGTCTGCGATCAAGTTGATATTCCCAATAGCTGTCGGGTCACCGCCCGCTGCCAAGATCGCCAATGAAATCCGGTGCCATTCTGTCGCTTTCATATCGCTTAGCTGATCTTTCGTTTTATAGCGTTCGATGACATGATTCTTGATGACCGCGAGATACGCCTGGTAATCGTCAGGATATCCAATGCGGCCGAGGCCCACCGGATACCAGTCACCATTTGTATTACCCGCATGCGCAAGAAACGGTTTGCTTAGTAAGGGGGCAGACTCTGCGATCTTTTCATCTTGCTTTTTCCACGCAATAATTTGTTCAATTGTGTGCAACAGCGAATCTTCTTTTTCAGGTGTCGCGAGCGCAACGGACGGCCATAATACCGCCGTCATCATCACGATCGTCACTAGCCATGCATAGACATTTCTCATTCCGTCACTTCTCTTTCCTTACCATTCTTTATCCCAATTCGCATCACTTGTACCTGAACTGTCATGCCCACCAATATCTTTACCATAATGAAGAGTATAGCGAACTCTCACTACATCTCCCTCAAGGAAATAAGCATCCGAAAATCCATAGTTCGGGTAATCGCCATTGACGCTGTACATCCAGCCAGAGCCGTTCGCGAAATCAAATTCACTTAAACTATCTGGTGAATAGGCCTCACGATTCGAAGTGGTGGACACCTTCTCGACTACTTCCCATAGATCATCGGGAATCGCTACATTGTTCAACATGCCCGGCTTACTGACGTCACGCAAATAGAAACTGCTGTCGAGGTTTCCAGTTTTTCCATATGTGAAACCATTATTGCGCAGTAGCTGATCCAGAATATAGGAACCTCTTTGGCCTTGGTGTATATCCATCTTCGTTGGCTTGATGAGATAGGGGATTCCTAATACGGAAGCTTCTAGACTAATGGTTACTTGACCGATGACACCATCTTCTGCAGGTGCTACTGACGTGACCGTGAATGTTTCGGTCACTGTGCGCCCTTCATCGTCCCATACTTTGATCGTGACGGTATTTTGTCCCGTTCGCAATGTTAGTTTATAACTGGTTTTCACACTATCATCCCATGTGAATGGAATATTCTCTCCATTGACTTGCACTTGGACGTTTTTCCCTCGAATGCGTTCACCTGATGCGGTTACCGGCCAGACATTGATCGTCTTAATGTCCCCTTTGACTTTGCTGCCTGATTTTAGATCGGTCACGAGTTTCGGTGCATCGGGATCTACTTGCGGGTTCTCGTTCTCATTCGGATCGTTATAAGTGATTGTATACTGCCGTTCCAATTGTTCCCCTTTATATTGTCCAACAAGTTTGATAATGTTCGTTCCATTGCTCAGCTGTACATGATAATTCGTACTATCCGATGATTTTACCAGTTGATCATTTACGGTAATGCGGAGTGGTACATCTACTTCATTCGCTGTAGCTTTCGCATAGAATGAAAAATCTGCGCCATTTGCTTGTTGGTCTTTTAAGTCTGTTTTCAATGAAATAGCGATTTTTTCTTTCTCATAGATCACGGTATAGGTCTGGTCCGCTTTTTTCCCATGTCGTTGCGCGGTGAGCTTGAGGGTATTTTTCCCTTCAGCTAGTGTGGCTTTATACGCGCTGCCAGCCAGTGGCTTTAGTTCTTTGTTATTGACGAAGACCGTTAGTTTGGCATCTAGTTCACCTTGCGTGGCTGTTGCTGTGAATGTAAGAGATTCTTCATTCACGGTTTGATCTTTTAATTGCGTCGTAATGACGATATCGTGAGCATTCAGCATCACGCGATACGACTGACTGACGCGCAGTAGTTTGTTATTCGTTTGTTTATAGATTACTTGAAATTGAATATCGTTCGTGCCTTCCGTTAGCATGATGACACCTTGGTAGTCATCCAGTTTCTTGCCATTTAGCTTGACGTTCATTTCCTGGGGAATGAGTGTATCGTCCAGATGATTTACGTTGACGTTATATAATGGGCTGGTAACGGTTTCATTATTGGTGATGTTCGTAGTAAAGTAGCGATTTTGCTGATCCGCGACATCGACGATTTCGATGTCTGGCTTGGCATTTGGTTTTGGTTTACCTAGTGCCGGGGCTGTATTACCGTCAGCAGGTGCGGTGTTTTTGTCGTTTGAATTCGGTTTCGCATTGGGTGTAGTAGTTCCCGGCTTCTCCATCGGCTTATTTTGCGGTTCCGGCTCAGGTTTTTGTTGATCGTGCGGCTGTTCTTGCAGTTCCTTTTGCGGCTTGTCCAGATTTGTCGGTTGTTGCGGATTTGCTTGATCGGCATCATTTTCTATCGTTTGATTCGGTTCCGTATCAGAAGACCCACTTCCCCCGCTAGCTAACTTTAGCGTAGAAGCCACCACTTTTTCATTGAAATCAAATGGAGTCGTTTCTTCAGTAGAAGTCGCCGCATATGTAATTGTGCTAAATAGCAGTAAGACGATAAGGCTGTAATAGATATAGTTTTTGTATTTCATGAATGCATTCTTCGTTTTTTTCATCCAACTCGTCCTTTCTTTACTTATAAAGGGATGTTGTGCACAGCGTTTTGAATTCAAAAAGTCCCCACCTCCTGAATGAGATGGGGACCATGTATGTTCAATAATTAAACTGCACAAATTGAATGATACACAAATCACCCTTTACCGGAAGGTGTCATGCTTACATACTTTGGCAAGTCTCCTGACTTAGGGGCAATTTTCCCCATTACAGTGGCCGGACCGCTCAGGATTTTCACCTGATTCCTATTTACTCTTTGTTTACGGGACAAAGAACCAAAATACTCTATGTAACTGTTACTAAGCATATAGTTTTCGCGAGGTAAAATCAATAGACGGTGTAAGTTCATCACGCTATTTTGTCTACACTGCAATCGCATCCTAACTTTACAGTGGTTGGAACTCGTTGATCTACGCTACAGTCGGACGAATGTCCTATGGGCGGGCGGTGCACCCCGCTTCGCTTCACTCGCAAAAGCCGTTCTTCGTTATGGCTCTCGGTGTAGCCGGCTGTAGCGAAGTTCAACTAAGTAAATGCTCCAGTATTTCCCAAAGCGCACCCGATTGAGGTGTAGTAAGTCTTACACAACAACTCCACACCTTAATTGAGTAAAAGTTAATCCTTCATTCTAGATTTTCTATTAACTTTTATACACCTACTAGTTGAAAATATGTTACCTCTTCATTTATATATATTTTATATTTATCCACTAAATTCCAAACGTCAGAATCCTAAATCAAATAAAGAGATGTACCCTCAGTCTTATGACTAACAATTTTTTAGCAGTAGCTGATATAGTATTAGGTGCTTCTGAACCTTCTCGAAATGGTTTCCGAGCATGGTTAGAACTAGAGGAAACCTAGATAATCTGAAAGAAGAAATAGTTGACTCACTTTCTCTTCAAACATATGTTACTGCTACACCTTATTTGATCGCTAATAAAGTAGATCACATTGGTAATAGTAGTAAACATTTTTTAGAAATGGTTGAATTACAGCCCAATTATTTAGGTATAGTTCTGAAAAAGGAATTACTTGCGAAAACACTTTTAGAAGATAGAAGTATTTTTGAAATGCATGATACTATGAACAACAATGAAAGAGCGAGGCACGAAAGTTTTTATAATAATATTGATGTTCTATTTGAAAAAATCATTTCAATAGTAAATGAAAAATAAAGGAGTTAATTAACAATGGATAAATTCAATGTTTTTAATAAAGCCAAAGAAGAAGTAAATACGAAAGCACCTTTCACTAAGAGCAGTATTCCACCTAAAAAAATTAAAGAAACGAAAGAACAGATGTCAATAATGCTAACACCTACTCATAAGAGAAAGTTACGATCATTAGCGGACGATTCCGGCATGAGTGCCAGTGAACTAATTGCTTACTGGATCGACCAAAATTAATAATGGGTTTTTCTCTTTTAAATAAGGCTTCAAATTAGCGTTTAATGGAGGATTACCCACGAAATCTTTTCTAAATGCGTTACAGAGCGATTTAGAAACATGAAATATGTAGTGTTTATAGTGAAAGCAGTCTACTTATCGAATAAGTGGGCTGTTTTTTGTGTCTTTAATAACCAAGAACTAAAAGAATAACTTGCAAGTTAAATAAATGCTAATAATAAAGCCCGATTTACCTTTTAAATGCTAGGGATATCAGGCTTTTGATGTTCCACAATCGCGCCCGTTTGAAGAAGAAAGTTGAACCAACATTACACTGAAAGTCACCATAAAGTTAGTTGGTTATTTTGTGATTATATCTACCTTTTCTATTCCACGTTGAGGAGGATCAGAGTCCGCTTGATTTCCGTTCCAATATACAATAACGTGGGCTCCCACCTCTAATTCTTCGTACTTACCAGTTTCGAAACCATAATACGCTCCATCTTTTTCTTGAGCTATTTTTATTAACTCATCATCATTTTTATCGGAAATATCATCTTCACTGATATTTGGCACAACTAATATTTGGCTCCGCCCATCTTCAGTCGCTCTGATATCCACAATAATACCTTCTTGCTTTTCCAAAGAACTACGCTTATCTTCCATGTTATTTGCCTGATCTTTCCCACAACCAGCTACGACGAATAAAGTAAGTAATTTTTTCATTAATTTCCCCTCCTATCGCATTAGACTGTATTTCCATAGTTTAGTTACAACATTAATCAAACTAAATGGCCCGATTGCGGAAGATAGTTATTACTGAATATTCACTACTTCACACAAATAATTATAGCATAATCAATCGCATATCCCAGTGTTTTCCACTAATGGATTCATCATAAAAAGTAAGTAGAATATCTGTGTTCGTAATAGTACACTTTTACGGACTACTTGAACAGATATACAAAAGACGGAAATAATCGTCCGTTAAACTACTTAATCAGTTTTCGGACGTTCTTCTATTTGTGTATACTTTTACGAACGTATAAAGGTATAATAATAGAAACTAGCGTTCTAGGAGGTATGAGTTGGAGAATCGAAAATTTGGATATGTTCGAGTAAGTTCAAAAGATCAAAATGAGAGTCGTCAAATAGATGCTATCAAAAGTATGGGCATCAATGATCGAGACATTTTTATTGATAAGCAATCAGGAAATAACTTTCACCGGGAGCAATATCAATTAATGAAACGGATGATTAGAAAAGGAGATATTCTTTATATTCATTCGCTGGATCGGTTTGGTCGTAGCAAGGATGATATTTTAAATGAATGGCAAGAACTCACGAAAGAAATAGGGGCTGATATAGTGGTACTGGATATGCCTTTGTTAGACACCACAAAATATAAAGACAGTATTGGTAGCTTCATCTCGGATCTTATTCTTCAAGTTCTCTCCTGGCTTGCGGAAGACGAGCGGAATAGAATACGAACACGTCAACGCGAGGGTATTGATTCAGCCCTCACCAATGGTGTTAAATTCGGACGACCATCAATTGAAATAACGGATGATTTCATTCAATCATATGATAAATGGCAATCCGGGGAAATTTCAGCAGTTAAAGCGATGGAGGAAGCAGATATGAAAAAAACGTCATTTTATAAGATGGTTAAGAAGTATAAAGCCACGAAAGAATAATTGTCTTTTGTTTATAAATCTGTTGTTGTATTTTCTGAAGTATAACCGATTACATACTTCTTCAATTGACCTTACAGACAACGGTCAACAAATCCCCTCATTGTAAGAACAAGTAGGGGTCTCGCCAACATTTCGGAAATTTTGTACGGTAAGGAAGTTTCATAAAGGATCTCACTGGCACTTTGATTTTGAAACGCCGTTTGGTGCTATAATTTGGTCTGAATTTGGTTTAAATACGGTAGTACCATAAATGACCGTTATTGGAACATCCCTTTCATATCAACAATTCTAGACTTAACGTACAAAATTTCCGTTTTGCTGTCTGTACCCCTAAAAGGATTTTTTTCATGCTGTTAATCTTATTGAGATCCCGAACCGGTTCAACTAATTTCATGCTTCCAGTAGACCTCCTTATGTATTTCATCGTACAAGTCCTAATCTAACTTAAGGTGATCATAACATGCATTATGTTAGATTCAAATCGAAAGCGAAAAAAATGCACGAATAAAAAACAGCTCAATCCCTTGATACATAAGAGATTGAGCTGTTTTTCTGAATCTAACATATTTGGATTTCGTTAGATTCACAAGTTCGATTTTTATAATCTAATGGGATTATAGATTTATGTTTGATTAAAAGTTCCCCGGTATAATCGCAATTATCAAGGGGCTACTTGCTAACGCGTTTACGGGAGCAGCTAGAATAGCGGAATAGCCGGTTTTAATTACGTTAAGCGTATCACTAACGAGTCCCGATTGCCGCTTACTTTTAGGTCAACAAAATACAGAGTTCAATAGTAGAGTTACATTTTATATATCAAAGTCTTTTTGATTTAATAAAAAATATATCAAACCTACCTGTACCATTAAATATAAAAGTAGAATAAAGGTGGCATTGTACGGGGAGCCTCCGTCAAGTAAATAACCCATACTGTTAAAACCAGAGGGAATAAATTTGATGAAATTAAGTCCTGGTAACATAAATATTGAAAGAGTGATTATTGAAATAAAACCATAAAACATATTTTTTGTATACCAACCTACAATAAATGCAAACAAAATATAAAACATTAATTGCAAATAACCATTTATAAAAAAGTGGTAAATTATGACTGAAAAGCTTTTGTTTGATAAAAAAGTATTGTTTAAATTCCCCCCGCAAAGAATAGAAACCAATAAGACAAAAGAGAACAAGTATAGTAATAAAAAAAAGTTTGATTTCAGAATAGGAATAAAGCAATTCCATATCCATTTTATCAAAGATCCATATCGTAACACCTTATAATAACTTAAATTAGAAAACTCGTTGTTTAACGATAGTATTTTCAGATAAGCATACCCATAGAAAATGATTAAATAAGACAAGAAAGCAAGAAAGTTGAAACCAACTTGTGAACCACCATAAAAAACTGTTATAAATATATCCTGAATCGATTGGATGTGTGTTTGACGTAATATTGGTGATAAAGCAAGTAAAGCTAAAAAACAATAAATAGTATATTCCCAGTCAAGTGATAATAAATTCCTTTTTAGATTTTTGTCAACCTTAGAACATATAAATCCAAGTAAAAATAAACAAAAGACAACAATAATAAAGGGTGTCCATAGATTACCGAATCCCTTTATTCCGTGTATTAAGTTAAAATAATTAGGCAGTACAATATTTGGGTGATCTGAAGGAAATAATTTAAAAGAAACAATACACATTACCCAAAGGAATATTGCACATATTATTGAATAGAGCTTACTATTAGTAAATACATATAAGATTGCCAAAAAAAGATGAACTACAACAAAGAATAAAAAGGATAAAGTCAGCTGGAGCAATAGAAATACTATGGGAAATCTTATATAGTTAGATATTATATTGGATGATAAACTATTTGGTAACCCTTTGTCTATTCCCGAGAAAACACTCCATTTAAACTCTAATGGAATGCCTATTAATAACAAACTGGTCACTATTACCATAATACAAGTTAGAATTAAAAATCTTTTTATAAACTGGTTTACAGAAAGCATTATCCATCTTTTATAGGAACCCAACCTTATAAGCAAAGGAAAACCAAACTCCATTTGAATAATTTTTAATGATAATAATAACAAAATAGGGACAATAAAATATATCTGAAGATATATATCACTAAAAACGTTTACAACAATATCCCAAATATTGATTGACTTGGACTCGGCATTTGAAATTATGAATAAGTTAGAACGCATACGAAAAACGTATATATATAGAATAACTCCTATTATAACCCACCTTATAGATAACTCTTCCTCTAAAAATCTGTTAAGTCGATATTTAAAATTATTCATAACTAGTCTCTACTTTTCTTCTTAAAATATAAAACAGTATTAACACGATCGTTAATAAAATACAAAAAGGGACTAAAACTGTCCAAAGAGGCTGCTGTGAAATAGAGAACGGAAAAACCGTACTCCCCGGTGAAAACTTTTCGTAATTAAGCAGCTGGGTCAAAAAGTTACCGAATATGTAATAAATAAATGGAGTAGTCAATGATACTAGTGGATTTTCAATAATCATTAATAATAATAATGCAAAAGTTGCGTACAGCATCCCATTTATTCCAACCCAACTGGAATATATTAATCCATAAATAAATGTCCCAAAAGTCAAAAATTGTTCGAATGTAGTAACCGGAACAATGTTCCCATTGGTGGGATAAATTGTGATAATATTAAAGTTAGGTTCAATATACATTACAAATACAAACGGAATAAAAACGCATAAGAATGCAATAAAGAAAGAAATGAACCCATTTACAATCAACTTTGCATAATTGTAATTCTTTAATGAGATTCGCGAGTTTACATAAACTAAAAAATTATTTTTTTGCTCTCCAATAAACCGAGGAGTATAAGCCGTTATCATAAGTAAAGGAAATAGTAATGGCAGGAAGTCAGAATTCACCCTAAGAAATACCTCAATTTGTCTATAATAAACATACCCTTCGTCAATCATTAAAAATTTAATGACTGGAAGAGGGACAATTAAAATAGTCCACAATACGACTTGCTTCCAATTAGCAGATTTTTTAAGTTCTAATTTTATTTGATGACTAATCATTTTTACTCCCTCTTCCCCGAAAATTTCAAAAAACTAACATAATAGACATGTGATGGTTCCATATATATAATAAAGATCGAATCAATATTAAGATTCGATCTTTATTATAGAATCTAGTTATTTCGAAAACTACCAACGACTGCTACATCTACGTAAGTCGCAAGATCATTGCTAAATTGAACAGATGAATAATCCCCCTTAGAGTTTTTTGGGTCAGGAATAGAATAAGATCCTAGTTTCGTGATTCTTACCCACCCACCAGCCCCCCCGGAACCATAGGATCTAGCATCAACTGCTTTACCAAGAACAGTAACCTTTAAATCAAGAGGTGTACCGTTTCCATTTTTATATTGTGTACCAGTAAAGGCTGTTCCATTAAACTTTGGAACAACGACACTATAATTGGTATACGTACTTAAGGCTGAAGTTGAACCACCTACAGTTAGTAAAAATACTATTAAAAATACTGATAACTTCTTCTTCATTATAACAACCACCTATCTTTTAGAATTGAATTAATAGATACCTATCGAAAATGCTGTCATAATACCTACTAACTCATCATTTTTGTATTAATTTGTTCAATTTGTGTTTACAACCTTTCCCTCGTATACTTGTTCAATCTTTTTGTTATTAATTCGAAAAACATAATCACATAAGGAATTAATATCATCGTTATTATGACTTGTAAGTAGGATGGTTTTCCCCTCAGCCTTTAAAGACCTCAATAAGTTTCTAGTTTTAGTGACGCTATTCTCATCTAAAGCATTAAAAGGCTCGTCCAATATTAGTATTTCCTGATCTTCCATTATTGCTTGTACGATTGCCAATTTTTGTTTCATACCAAGAGAATAGTTTTTTACCTTTTGCTTAGAATCTGAGTTTAATCCTACTATTTCCATTGTCTTCTTTATCGTGCTATCTGAAATTTTATTTCTAATAAGGGAAAGGTCTTTTAAATTTTCAAATCCTGACTTATTGGCAATATAACCCGGACTTTCTAAGATAATGCCTACATTTTTTGGAAATCTATTTTTGCTGTTACCGATTTCTTGATTATTCACAAAAATTGTTCCTTCTTCAGGAAAAATAAAACCACAGATCATTTTAAATAGAACTGATTTTCCGGAACCGTTTGAACCAACAAAACCATAAATCTTACCTTTGTCAATGTTCAATTTTATAGATTCAAATATCATCACCCCTTTAAATGATTTACTAACGTTCTCTAATTCTATTATTGACATTAAATCACCCTTCACCTTTTCATGAAGTATATATTCTACAAAAAGATTCTATTCCCTTCTAAGTATTTACAATATTTAAAGGTTTGTGAATTAAACTATACAGGGGTACAGACAGCAAAACGGAAATATTGTACGCTAAGGCCGAAAACGTTGATATAAAAAGAATGATAAAATAACGTCCGTTTATGGTGCTTATCTAAATACAGTCTTAACAATACTGAAATCAGTCCATTTCCAGCACCAAAACTCATTACCAAAATCAAAGTACCATTTATTGTAGAGGGAATCCTTTTGGTGATGTTTTAGCGTACATATGACAAGCAAATTTTGTAGTTTAACTTGCTTATCTTACAAAATTTCCGTAATGTTGGCGAGACCCATAATGGGAGAACAATCTGTTCAGACTGGTATACCTACTTCATTAAAAGTTATTATAAATTCAACTATTCAAGCATTATATATGTTTGTCATGATATTAATTGGTCTAAGGCTTCAAAATCGTACAGAGCTAAGTGCCCCAATTTTAGATGGGATTGTTTATCATAAAAAAGGGATCCTATATCGAAAGAATCGTTAACCAACAGTATTGTCATTCTTCTTGATTTTTATCTATTTAAACCTATGATAGGAGCACCGATGAATCAAGTTGCTTCACCTAATTGGTTGCAAGGCTTACTCGCTTCCCTATACGGGGGATTTTCAGAAGAAATAATGCTTCGATTGTTTGTAATAACACTCATTGTATGGGTACTAGCTTGGATAACAAAAAACAAAAAGAAGATATTCCTTATAGTTTTTACTATTTAGCAATTTTCCTTGCGGCTATATTATTCGGATTGGGACACTTGCCAGTGGCAGCACAATTTTTTGATGGGGTATCCGCAGTTATTGTTATCCGTACATTGGTCTTGAACAGTCTTTTAGGCTTATGGTTCGGTTACTTGTATTGGAAAAAAGGTTTAGAATACGCAATAATTGCACACATGTCAGCAGATATCTTTCTTCACGTTCTTATTGTGCCAATGTTCTATTAAACAGTCTAGTGCGTTTGCAGTAGAGAATCAAAGCTACATTTGCCCGTTTTTAAAAAGGCAATCGGTCATTAATCCGATTGTCTTTTTTCATGCAACTAGATTCTACAAGTTCCTAGTAAAAGGGATAGAAAAATTACAATAGGATACATCCCTGATACTAAGTCTATTTGGCATTTCAGAAGGTTTTGAATGACTTTTATAGAATTGAATAACGAGGCGAAGTAAACGCTATGGAAAACGGATTTGGGTATTTCTCAAAAGATGTTGCCATTGAATTAGAGATCACAACCTCCACGCTTGGAAGGTGGTCCATCGAGTTGGAGAAACAAGGGTACACATTTCAACGCAATAAAAAAGAACAGCGTATTTACTACGAGCGCGATTTTAAAGCGTTCAGAGAACTGAAGAAACTTCTCGCCAATTCAGTGCCATTCGTAGACTCCATAAATGCAGTAGTGACAAGGGATATTTTGAATGAAAACGCCCAAAATATGCCTAGCGTTTATTCCGAAACCATGCGTTTATCGAAGCGTGAAGTAGAGGATATTGTGAAAAAGGCAATTGAAGATGAGAGGGAAATCCTCCTGGATGCATTGGAGAAAAGAATGAGTGACACGATTGAAATGCGTGATCGATTATTAACACAACAATTGCGTGCAACGATAGACGAAAATCAAAAACAACTTACAGCTGCTTCACACCCATCAGAAAAAAATTCGTGGTGGCAACGATTGTTCAAAAAAGAAAAATAGCTTTGCAAATAATTTTCTAAAACTGTTTGGCCAATACCAAATGCACACACGGCAAAAGCCCCCAGAAGCCCCTGAGGGCGATTGTTTAGGATGACAATCCTTAGAGATTATGAATCCAAAAGAATACGAAGAAAATATAAGACCCTGATTCTGCTTAGCATAGAATCAGGGTTTTTATAATCATTAAATGACTCAACATGGATTTCACGTCAAAATAATTGTAAAATCTATTGCTTAACGTTGTAAATCCACATTTTCCTGACACTACCCATTATATAACTTCCTATATCTATACGTTTTGCTTCTGCCTCATGTATTATACCAAGGAGAGAATACTCTAATGATTCACAGAGACTTGATTTCCCAGTTCCATTCGGTCCCTATACGAATGTATAGGGGTTTTTAAATTCCAACATGACTTCATTAGTAAAACCACGAAAGTTCTTAACCATTAGCTTTGAGAGTCGAACAAACTGTCCTTCTTCCGCTTGATTTTTTGAGACATTGAAAACAAAATCTACTTTTTTCGAATCATCGTACCTAGTTATCAAATCTGCTAGAAGTTTCCCACGTTTTCCTCCTAGACTTCCAACTGTCGAAACCATTATGAAATTATTCAAAACGATTTCCACAATTTTTTTCGTACTCAGTAAGCAGGGCTTCAGTATCTTTTATAAACCTTTTGAATTCAATTAAAGATTTAGACATATCTATTCTTCCTTCGTTGGTAATTTTCTTCTCGTCTCCCATACATCATTCATATATCAATTTGTAGCATTACCATTGCTATGGACAATCCTCTATTTCCTTAACCCGTTGATTTGAACGATGATTTGTGCTTATTTCAAATGTTATTTTGCATATATAACTTTAAAAACCTAACTATGTGCACAGAAAAGGTCGAGTTTCGGAACAAACGACAACTTCTATTCGATTAAGCTATAATAAAGTTGAGGAAGTTTTTTAGATTGTTCTTCAAACTGACCCGATTCTTGAATATGCGCTTTATAATAACTGTCTTCCGCTGCTTGGAGCGGAAAACAGTCTACCCCGCAGGGCGCGGCTTTTGCGACCGAGGATGCTCAAGCCAGCTCCTCAGAGTGCCGTCTGGAGTGCGAAGCAACAGTTTTTATCCTGTATTAATGACCCGTTAATTCAACGAAGTTACTTACTATTATTATGCAGTTCAAATGACTCTTCAAAGTCATCCCATTTAACATGTACTTTTATAACTTCATCTTCACCTACCTTTGCCTCACCTTTTGAACCACCTGAAGACGCAAATATTCCTGTTGATGGAGGCTCCGTAAACTCTTCAGTGCCTCGCCCATTACCACTGGTGGTTTCATAGGTGTATTCGATTCTTTGATTGCACCCGTTTCTAGGTCATTAATTATTCCACTTGAACTACTTCTACTTTCACTACGTGTAGAAGAGGGAGTAGTTTAAACTGATCTTTTTCTCTCATTTTATTTTACCAACACAGACATATATATGAAACTTTTCAGAAAACCAAAAGAGACCGGACACACACGACCAGTCTTTTCAGGTTGAAGCGAGAAGTACAATATCAATTGCTGGAGACGGTATAGGTCGTTTCGTTCCATGAAAACAGGACTGCCCTGCGTATATGCAGAACAGTCCTGTAACGGATCTATTAATAATTCGAGTCTGAAACTTCGCCTTTTACGATACTAATACCTGAGCTTGCGCCAATGCGCGTAGCCCCCGCTTCGACTAGCGCATCGAAATCTTCTCCGCTACGCACGCCGCCGGACGCTTTGACTCCAACGTTCGGGCCTACCGTCTTCCGCATAAGAGCCACGTCATGTATCGTCGCTCCGCCTGTCGAGAATCCAGTTGACGTCTTGACGAAATCAGCGCCTGCTTTGACAGATAGCTCGCATGCACGGACGATTTCTTCATCGGTCAACAAGCACGTTTCGATGATGACTTTGACCAATGTACCGTTGGCTGCTTCGACCACCGCACGAATATCCGATTCGACCCATTCGTCATTCCGGTCTTTCAGCGCTCCGATGTTGATGACCATGTCGATTTCTCCGGCTCCGTTCGCCACTGCATCTTTAGTTTCGAATGCTTTGACTGCAGAAGTAGACGCTCCAAGAGGGAAACCAATCACCGTGCAGACCAACACATCTGTGCCTTTTAGCTGTTCAGCGGCATATGAAACCCAGCCCGGGTTAAGGCACACCGATTTAAATTGATAGTCTTTTGCTTCTTGTATGAGCGCCGCGACTTGGTCTTTCGTTGCGTCGGCTTTCAATAGTGTATGGTCGATCATTTGTGCTTTATTCATTTGCGAACCACTCCTTTAATTAGTTTGTAATTTCGTCATGCACAAGTTTGACGGGCTGTACTTTAGACACCGATACACCATACGCATGATAGATCTTTTCTTTTACGCTTTCGATATTTTCTGTATTACTGTGAATCGTCACGAGCGATTCGCCCACTTTCACGGAATCACCGATTTTCTTGTGCAGCACCAGTCCGACCGCCAAATCGATTTCGGACTCTTTTGTTGCTCGTCCCGCACCCAGAAGCATCGCGGCCGTACCGATTTCATCCGCGGTAATCGCAGAGACATATCCCGCTTCTTTTGCCGGCACGTCTATTTTGTACTGGGCCGTAGGAAGCTTCGACACATCATCAATGACGGATGTGTCACCGCCCTGAGACCGCAAGAATAGTTTAAATACCTCAAGCGCTTTGCCATTTTGGATCACTTCTTCGAGCATTTTTCGTGCTTCCTCCGTCGAGTCCGCTTTTCCTGCCAAACGAACCATATGGCTGCCGAGCGTCAAGCACAGTTCGTGCAAATCTTCGGGGCCATTGCCTTGCAACGTTTCGACGGCTTCTTTGACTTCGAGTGCATTTCCTATGGCATAACCGAGCGGCTGGTTCATGTCCGAAATTACCGCCATCGTCTGACGGCCGATTTTGTTTCCGATCTGCACCATTTCACCCGCGAGTTCACGAGCCATGTCGAGGTCTTTCATGAAAGCGCCAGTTCCGACTTTTACATCGAGAACAATTGCATCCGATCCCGCCGCAATCTTCTTGCTCATGATCGAGCTTGCGATCAACGGAATGGAACTGACTGTTGCCGTGACATCGCGCAGACTGTAAATCTTCTTGTCTGCAGGGGTGATATTGGAGGATTGTCCGATCACCGCAATTTTGTTCGTATTGACGAGATTGAAGAATTCTTTGTCCGTAATTTCAATATGGAAACCGGGAACTGACTCCAGCTTATCAAGTGTTCCGCCCGTGTGCCCCAATCCGCGGCCCGACATTTTGGCTACCGGGATATCGAGTGCGGCGACAAGTGGTGCGAGCACGAGTGTTGTCGTATCGCCAACTCCACCTGTAGAGTGTTTATCTACCTTGATGCCCTCGATAGCAGACAAATTGACTTGGTCGCCTGACTCCACCATCGCCATTGTGAACTGCGCGGTTTCTTCCAACGTCATCCCCTGGAAATATACCGCCATTTGAAAGGCCGACATTTGGTAATCTGGAATTGTGCCATCCGTATATCCATTGACAACAAATGAAATTTCCTCGTTTGTCAACACATGTCCATCCCGCTTTTTCTCAATCATATCTACCATACGCATACTATCCACCACTCCTGTTTTTAAATTTTTGTTCTATTCCTATTATAAAAATAGCCCAATGACAGTCGCTGAAAGAACTGACGCTAATGTTGAACCCAAGAGTAATTTCAAACCATTTCTTGCCACTTCGTCCCCTTGTTTTGAACTTAACGCCTTGACAGAACCTGTAATAATCCCGATGGAACTGAAATTCGCAAAACTAACGAGGAATACCGATATCATACCTACCGCTTTCGTTGACAAGCCTGCCGAAATATCTGTGAAACTTAACATCGCAACAAACTCGTTGGTGACAAGCTTGGTCGCCATGATGCTGCCCGCTTGTACACTGTCCACCCAAGGGATACCCATCACAAAGGCAATCGGAGCAAAGATATATCCCAAAATAGTCTGGAAGGAAACGTTGAACAGCATTTCAAAGAGATAATCGATTCCGTTCATCAACGCGATGAAACCGATCAGCATGGCAGCGACAATAATCGCGACTTTAAAACCATCCATGATACTTTCGCTGATCATCTGAAAGAATGACAGCTTCTTCTTCGACTCGATCGTCAGCGTATCTTCTTCTTTCGATAATTCATAGGGATTGATGATGCTTGCGACAATCAGTGCCGACATAATATTGAGCGCAATCGCCACTACGACAAATTGCGGTTCAATGATTTCCATGTATGCACCTACGATAGCGACACTGACTGCACTCATCGCAGAAGTACAAAACGTGTACAAACGTCTTTTCGAAATATCATCCATTTGGTCCTTGATAGTCAAAAATACTTCGGACTGCCCGAGAACCGCAGAGGATACGGCTATATAGTTCTCCATTTTCCCCATGCCATTCAACTTGCTCAGTACGAGTCCTACATATTTAATGATGAACGGTAAAATCTTGAATTGATTTAATATACCAATCAACACAGAAATGAAAATGATTGGCAATAACACATTCAAGAAGAATACGGATTCCCCTTCATTTTCCAAACCGCCAAAAACGAAATTGACACCCGTTACCCCAAGGTCAACCAGCTTCGAGAATAAAGCCGAAACAAAGCCGATGGAAACTACACCCACTTTTGTATTCAACAAGATAAATGTCAAAACAAGCTGGGTCACCAGCATAATCACAATCGGTTTATAGTGGATTTTCCTGCGGTCCACACTGACAATCAAGCCCACGGTTAACACGAGTAACAATCCGGTTATGTAAAATACAAAGTTCATCATACTTCCTCCCTTGCATGTTGGTTACGCTTACAACTTGCTTCTTGCACACCATTTTTCTTAGGATGCCGAGACGACCTGACTTTATGTATAGTATATCATAGACCTTGAGCAGATGTGCAGAGTAGGTGAAACATTGTTCATTCTGAATAAAAAAAAGAATCACGCTTATTAATAAGCGGATTCCCCTGTATTTCTATTGGTGAAGCAACAAAGCCTGTGCCGTATACTGATCCGTTATGAAGACGTTCGCATAGCCTCCATTAAGCGCCCCATGGATAGCCTCTACTTTACGGTTCCCACCAGCAACAAGAATGGATTTTTCCTTTTGCTTTAACTCTTCAAGCCGGATACCGATCGTCCGATCATTGACAGTAGTCTCGCATACTTCGCCTGTACGTTTGAAGAAGCGTGAACAAATGTCGCCAATCGCTTCTCGATGGAGTTGCTGTTCTTCTTCGGCAGTCAAATAGCCGAGACGGAACAGCAACGATTCGCTGTCGACAGCGCCCACCGTGAACACGGCGATATTCGCCTGTCTCCCAAGTTCAATGAGCCGGTGCATATACCGGTCCGATTCAATCACGACTTTGACTTCAGGCGTGTCGACTAGGACGGGGAGCGGCAAGTAACGGGGGATGGTATGGAAGGCTTCCGCAAATTTGTAAACCGTTTCAGAATCATATGTATTGATGTCCGACAAGCCGATGCCGCCTTTCAGCTGGATGACCTCGACTCCTTTTACATCTTTTTGCTTCAATGCGTTGGCCACCCGATACATCGTCCGGCCCCACGTCACGCCAAGAATATCACCGTCTTTTACGGTTCGATACAAATAGTCCGCCGCTTCTGTACTGATAGCCTGGATCACATCCCGCTCATCTTCCACTGCCGAGTACGCAATTTTCACTTCTTCGATTTGATATTTGTGCTGTAAGGATTTCACCAATTGATTATTGTCATGAAATGGATCGATGATGTCGATTTTCACGTAGCCATTTTTTTTCGCTTGCTGTAAGAGCCGGGAAACGGTGGGCCTTGAGACGCCCAGTTTTTTTGAAATGGCGAGCTGAGTATAATCAAATTGGTAGTAAAGTTTGGCTGCCTCTATGATAAGTTGCTTTTTATCGATCTCCAATGCAAATCCCCCTTATGTAACGGCCTGATCATGAGTCCGAATCTGCATAACCAGGACGATTATACCACAATCATATACTAGCGGAAAGCCGCTCTCACTTTTCTTCCTCAAAAGGTAATTTCTTGACAATCGTTTTACTCCAAAAGATTAGCATCAGCTTCCTTATATTTAGCATTCTCTGATTTTCGAATGGTGCATACCGCTCATAATTCCGGAAGTGTGTTCTCCTTGGCGATTTGGACGATCTCATGCGCAGTAGTGTCACCCTGCTCTATGTTTCTATGTAGTGTACCGGCATTAGTATTCGCTTTTGCGATAATACTGGCCTTTCCTGTCGGTACGATTTTCGAGATGTTTTCGCCTTGATATTCAACGACTAACAACATCTTTGTCCCACCAATATCCACGCCTAAAGTAGTCATTCAAAATTCCCCCTCCTACTACAATATCCGATTCCATGGCAAGTATTATTAACTTGGGTCCGGTTTTTCCGTAACGATGCTGCCCGATATATTTAGCTTGTTCCAAACCCACGCTTGATACATTCGTTCGAGTTCGATTTCTACTTCTTTTTCATCCATACTCTCATCAATTTCTAATTTTTCAAAAGTAAACGTTTCACTTGCCTCAACACCTTCAAATTCAGTACTTTTGAATGAAAAAGTTATTGTTTTAACCAGTTCAGCCCACCCCTTACTCATTTTTACTGTGAATTGCCTTCTGTGCGATTATGGCATTGCATTTTTTCATTTCATCATGCGGGAAAAATAAGCGATTCAAATTAAAATTATTTTCTGCTTCTTATGCATTCCATATATTGACCATACAAAAACCTCCTCATTCATGTCCAGTCACGACATAAACAAGGGGTTTCTTTTCTCTAAAAATCATTGATCTTCTTCCTCATCACACGGCGGCTTCTTAACTATCGTCTTCCCACTTGAATACAATCCACTTGCCGATAATCCCATAATAATCCCGCCCAGTATCCCCGATTTCCAATCATCCGGAAACAAGTAGAAAATCCCGCCACCGATGCCAAGTAGCAAAGAAAAGATCGGAATCAGTTTCTTCTGTAATCCATACATTTTTAGAATTTCCGTTAATCCGATAATGACAGGGATCAGTACAATATCTGAAACTTCCAATGCGTGTCCCTCCTCTATATCTATTCTATTCAGACTCTATGCAAGATGAATCGGCTTTTTGCATACAGTGTAAAAGAAAGATTGCCGAAAGGAGATGCCTATGGTCGTTGGATTGCTTATTATTTTAGGATTGGTGTTATTTTTGCCGTTTACGATCCCTCGCGTTGAACGTAATTTGGAATTGTTTTTATTTGTTATGGGGTGTGCTGCGGCATTTGTAAGTGGGGTGTTGCAGTGGGAGTTATGGAATAAAGCGATACGCGATCCATTGCATATTACGCTCGCGGTTCTCATAGCGGGAATAGTCTTTCGCTGGATACGACATCCATTTGAGAAAGCGGTAGTATCAGGAAGTCGAATTATTCCATTCCGATTATTCTTGGCACTGATTATTATAGGACTAGGGTTGATTTCCAGTATTATCACAGCAATTATTGCAGCGCTAGTCCTCGTAGCCATCGCGTCCGTCTTGCAAATGGACCGAATATCAGAAATCCGTTTTGTGATCTTGGCGTGTTACGCAATTGGCATGGGCGCGGTGCTGACGCCAATTGGAGAGCCACTTTCAACGATTGCGACGAATAAACTGGATGAAGACTTTTATTACTTAATGAACTTACTTGGAACCGATATTATAGCTGGTGTCTTCGTCTTTGGACTGCTTGCATTCTTTCTGATTCGCCCACGCAACCGCTCGCGGTACCGTTCTTCCGGACAAGCGGCAGAGTCGTACATAAGTATTTTCGGACGCGGCGTGAAAGTGTATATTTTCGTTTTGGCTTTGACATTGCTCGGTGCGGGATTTGAGCCATTGATCACCCTTTACTTACTCGATCTTCATCCATTAACGCTTTACTGGATCAATATGATTTCCGCTGTGCTCGATAACGCGACACTTGCTGCTGCGGAAATCAGTCCCGCGATGGACGCATCAACGATCCAAGCGCTACTACTTGGCTTGTTAATCAGTGGCGGGATGTTGATTCCCGGAAATATCCCGAATATTATTGCGGCAGGTAAGCTCAATATTCGCAGTGGGGAATGGGCGCGCGTCGGTGTACCGCTTGGATTGCTTGCAATGGTCGTCTATTTCGTTATTTTACTTGGCAGACAATGAAAAAAAGACCGCGCAGGCGGTCTTTTCTTGTTAGTCGATTACTTTCACCCATACCCGATACTTTTTATCATCAGTCTGCACCAATTTAGTATTAGGGCTCGGTGCGTTATTCTTCTTTGTAAAACCTGCTTCAAACGAAGGAGTTTTGATACTCTCCCCTAGGTTCTCCTCGGAAGGCATGCCGATTCCAATTGCATCCGTTACCGTCCACGTATCATCTTTCTCTTTGTTCAACTTAGCGACAAATATTTCTTCCGTGCCGTCCAGTATCCCTTTATAGACATTAATTACCTTATCATTATCGACTTCCAACGTTCGATACACTTTCACCACTTCCGCAAAACCTTCTTCTGAATGAAGCTGTTCTAGTGCCTCTTGTGGGGTGTTCAATGTACTGTTCTTATCTGCTGTCTGGCAACCCGCCAGTATAACTGCCAAAAACATCATATAAAATAGTTTTCGAAGCATGAGATCCTCTCCTTATCTATTTTATTGAATACCCTATTGTTGGCTATATTCAATCCTCAATTGATTGTCTGATCTACATTAAAAAATACGTTCTTTCTTTTCTTCAATTAGCTTGAAATGTACATCTGATGTTGATCCGCTATAGATATGATCCGACACATCCGAGACATCCAGAATTTCATTGATTTCAATGAATTCTGTTTGATTTCCTTCAATTGTCAGCTTGTAGGGACCTGCGAGATTCATCAGGGAAACCATTCTCATTTCTTCTTGGCCGAATCCCGTGTCCATGAACTCCAGTTCGAATGATACGGATTGATTGCTGTGATTTTTCAGAGACAGTTGGCAGTCCCCACTCATCCGTTCATTGTCGTCTAACGTATCGAATGCGCACTTGCCATTTTGGTCATACGAAATCGCTCCGATACCGCTTGCCAAAGTTTCTTGATACGCTGTAATGAGATATCTCGGAAGTAATGCATATAGGAAGAGTACAAGTACCGCTAATACGACATAATGTTTTTTCAATCCATAAATCAGCAATGCCATCGCGATAAGAAATAAAAAAGTGCCTAGTATTCCTTTCCAGACCCATCCATCATCCGTTTGAATAGGAAACGACATGAACGTCACGGTAGTTCCGAGTAACGGATTATTGGGATAGGGGAAAAATAAAAACATGCAAATGGCAAAAATCACCATAGCGCATATAAGTGCGGTTCTATTTTTTATCACGGTGTTTCTCCTTTTATTTGATTTGATAATGATTTCTCTTCCTATCTCTACTGATTTAGTTTGTCTGCAATGGATTGAAGGATTGCATTCTTACGTTCTTGAACTTTAAGCAATTTCAACGCAAACCATACAGTGAATAGTAGGAATGCGATCGGGATGATGTACATGAATATGCTAAAAATAGATAGAAACGAAAAAAATAAATTGTTATTGTGCATATGTATTTCCTCCTTTCATAATTTATGCTGACTGCTTCTTTTTCGGAAACAGATAAGACACTAGCAACAAAGCCACTCCTACTCCTAATGCTGTATACGTCCACAAATTAAGCGTCGTTTCTGAAATCATATATGCTACTTCCGTCATATACAGAATCAGACGAACAATCTGTGTTCCCAAGACAACGAAAAGTGCCAAGTATTGCAATACATCACGGGTATTTTTCTTTTGTTTCCACTTGCACGGCCTCCCACTGCTCAGGATAGCGATTTCTCCATAGACACTACAGCAATCGATGTACCATCTGTTCTATGTAATACAGATTCCTCACACACTTGATAACCGATTGATTGATAGAGTGAGATGTTTTTCGGCACATCTGCTCGTACTTTGCATGCTATTACTCTCTTCCTTTGTTGCGCCGCATATTCCTCTAAAAACCGTAGTATTTTTTTCGCGATGCCTTGACCTTGTCTTTCCGGCACGACAGAGAATCTAGAAAAATAGAGGCTTTCGCCTTCCATTCGAAAACGGACCATCGCGACAGGTTCCCCTTCTATATAACCAATCAACGCCTGTACACCACTTTGCATTTCAGCGGTGATACTTTCGACGGTCTCTTTCAACGCACTCGTCGGAGGTGTCGCTTGCTCGTATTCTCGGAACGCCCGAATCATCACGTCACGGATGACAGGAACGTCAGTAATGTTCGCCTCAAAAATGTTCATAACCGTCCTCATTTCATTTCGTTTTAAGTCATTTATGAATAGATAGAAGTGAATGCCGCCATATCTCCATTCTCAAACAGCTCGATCGTTTCATACTCTTTGTCTAATTGAACTTCATATAATTGCTGTTCTTGAAAAGTTTTCGATTCACCTTGGTCTTGATTCTTATCATACAGAATACGCAACGTGTCTCCGTCGCTTTCTACATCAAAGTTTGTAAAGTCCACGGCGTAACCTTCTCGGCCTTCATGAGCGGTATTAAAATAAATGACCAATTTATCATCCGACGTGTCGTAGAATAAGTACACGCCATTTTCAGCTTGCGCGTGTTCGTGGAATTTCTGATCTCCCTTACTCAAGTCCTTCATGGCGATTTCCTCGTAAGACAATGTCGGGTTCGTGTTACATCCAACTAGTAATGCCGCACTGAGTACGATGATCCAAAGTTTTTTCATCAGCTCTCCCCCTAATCTTTAGCGTAATGAAGAGTGAATAGTACTTTAACTATCTTTAACACTACTATTTTCCATGTTTTCTGTAAAGTGGGTACAAAAAAACACTGCAGGGAAAGCAGTGTTCTAGATGCTGGAAAGTCAAAGGATCCTGGATAGATGATTCGGGATTTAAGCTAGAGATCAGCTTCTAACGCTTTGCTTTACGTTTCAAAATAGTAGAGACGCGACCGTGCATAGAGCGGTCGCATGTCTTGATAGAGCGATAATCTATCGTCATAGAGCGCGTACGGACGTCGATAGAGCGGATATCACGTATCATAGAGCGGTCTAGCATATTTTATGAGCGCTTGAACGAATCTATGAGCGCGTCCACTTGAAACTTCGATCCACATTGCGCTATCCTACCGTTTAACGATACTTCACCCAGCCACCATCTTGTTTCTTGTCACTCCCACGCTTGCTCAATCGTCCGAGCACAAACGCGCCGGCGACTAAACCAATCGCTGTGTTCGTTTTCTTGTTGAACACTTGCTTCACCATCAAGTTCATATTCTGCGGACGCTCCGCCAATCTGCGCATGAAGTACCCGTACCAGTCTTTTCCAAATGGCACGTATGTACAAAAATTATAGCCCTCTTTTGCCAACTGCAGCTGCAAATCATGGCGGAAGCCGTACAGCATTTGGAACTCGAATTGATCATGTGAAATATCATGTTCTTTCACGAACCGCTTCACATGATGGATAATGTTATGATCATGCGTCGCAATCGACGTGAACGTTCCGTGCAATAAATGCTCTTCAATAATTTTAATATAATTTTCGTCGATTTCTTTTTTATCGGTATACGCAACGTCTGGTGACTCTTTATAGGCACCTTTTACTAAACGGATGCGTGTATCATGGTATTTCTTCGTATCATCTAACGCACGATGAAAATAGGCTTGGATAACAGTTCCAACGTTTTCATAGCCTTTTGCTTTTAATTCGTCTAGTAAACGAAACGTCGGTTCAAGTCGCGAGTGATTTTCCATATCAAAATTAACAAATATACCTACTTTAGTTGCATGTTTGACGATTTCTTCTACTTGTTGTTCACAAAATGCATAGTCAATATCGAGGCCGAGTTGTGACGGTTTGATCGAGATGTGCGCATCCACTTGATGTTGTTGGATCGCGTCCACTACGACTAATATTTGTTCTTTCGCTTCGATGGCCTCGCTCTTTTCGTAAACAAATTCTCCCAGATTATCAATCGTACATGAAATACCTGCTTGATTGAGCTCTTTGACACTATCAATCATTTCTTCGATGTTAGTTCCTGCCACTACTTGTTGGGCTCCTAATTGGAAGCCGTATTTTTGGGCAGCTTGATTCAGTAGTTGATTTTCAGATAAACCGATAAAGAAATTTCTTAGCATAGTTTCCACCTCTTTTGTATATTTCGTATATCGAAATTATAACACTATTTCGTCATGTAAGCCCATACATTTGTTTATACAGAGACTCTCAAGTTCCTATAAACGGCAACATTCGGTCTGCCGGACTATTTGGTTTGATAATATCTTGTAGATCAAGTAATGGGATCGGAAAATAAGGGAAGCCCGCTACATAAGGTGAAATTTCGTATAGTTGGAAGTAGACAACAAGACTCGTGTCTGCAATATAGAAATCTTGGTCAGGCTTGATTTTAGTGAATGGCTCAAGCACCGGTGTTTTCCATTGCTGAATATGGCGTCTGATATATTCAGATATCCGCTGCACATAAGGACTGCCTGGCTTGAACATGTCTTGCAAATTGTATTGCCTTCCCGTTTTCGTATCAAATGTCAGAGATTTGACGTAGGTCATTCCATGAGCTCCACCAGTGAACGAGTAGACGATCAAGTTAATACTGAAGAGATCACGCTGATTATTTTTAATTTCGTAATTTGCCACCATCTCGACAAGACTTGGATCATAATAATTATTGTCCTCTAGCAGTTTATTCATTTCCTTGAACAGCACTTGATTTAGCTTCTGTTGAACTTTTGAATCATCCAGTTTCGTGATGACAGGATAATACACATCCACTTTCGGCTTGGTATTCGATATGTGATACGTTTCTATAACCGCAGGGTTTTTCATCATTTCATCCTTCCCGAGACATTTGTTTACTATATGCAAGGGATGTAAAGAAAGTTTCTCGCTTTTTTTTTGGTCGTATGATAGGATAAACACTGACTGATATAAGGATGTGAAGTAAAATGATCAATATTACATTACCTAAACCGGACGTCACCATCGTTCGCAGAAAACAAGAAATGGGACCGGACGAAACACCGATCAAGCCCATCTATGGTTTCATCGATTTTCATGATATTCCACGTGATAAAGGCGGCCTTTTGTTATTCTTCAATCAAAGCGACGAGCTATTATTCGTAGGAAAAGCACGAAAATTGCGTCCACGTCTGAAAAAGCATTTTGAAGACCAAGTGTCTCCATTGCGTAATCACCGTGAAGAAGTAGCAAAAATTTCTGCTGTTGTCATCGATGATCCAATGGAACGCGAAATCTACGAAACGTACGTGATCAACACTCAGCAAGCAAAGTACAACGTAGAAAAAGCATTTTTCAGAGATTAAGCTGTCTGCCTTCGCAGACGGCTTTTATTTTTGCCTATACACCATCCGCTTCTTTCGACAACTGGACATCTACCACGTCCCCTACATGAATTCTTTCCGTTCCGAACGGATCGCATAACATGATCGTCATCGTCCGTAAGTCAAGCGCTTCAATTTCTCCTTGGTGAAAGCGAACTGCTCCATCATGCCACGTCTTAATCGACGTCATGACACGTCTGCGCCACGCCACTTCAAGGGTCTCCTGCATCGTTTGTAGCTCCCAGTCGGTTAACTCAGGCCGTTCTATATATTCATCTTCCTGTTGCCAATCACGTAGTCTCTCGAGGTGTTCAGGCAACATGAGTGACGTCCACTTCAATTTCCCTCTATCTCGGTTCCTTTCCATTAGGTATTCCCCATTCCTTGAGCGTATGTACGTTCGTATTATACAGAACGTACATTCTAAAATCAATGGTTAAAAAGACCATCGCTTGATAAGCGATGGCCGAGTGTTTATTTAGGTAATTTGAATGAACCGACAAACACTTCCAGTTCACGCGCCATTTGATTGGTCTGCGTAGAACGTTCTGAAATTTCTTCTATGCTCGCTGTCGTTTGCTCGGCAGCTGCTGCAATATTATTCGTCATGTCTTCGATATTTTGTATAGCGTGCGTCAAGTGCTCAATCAACTGCACTGCTTCTGTTGACTTCGCAGCTTCCGACGTCATCAAGTTCGAGATATTCTTGATTTCCTTAACCGTTTCTCCGACTGCTACGGAAATATTACTCAATGATTGAGACGTAAGCTTCACTGTTTCTGTACCCTTCGTGATGTGCTTCGTATTTTCCGATGTGGAAGTAATGACTTGCTGGATCCGATCAGAAATATCCTTCACCAGCTTCTCTACTTCAAGTACTTCTTGATTGGATTGCTCAGCCAAGTTCCGTACTTCTTCTGCAACTACCGCAAAACCTTTACCATGTTCACCTGCACGAGCCGCTTCAATGGATGCGTTCAGCGCGAGTAAATTAGTTTGAGCTGCGATTCCTGCAATGGAACCTGTGATGTTTTGGATCTTCGTCGTAGATTCGACTAAGTTTTGGATCGTATCTCCCACTTCTTGTGAACCATTTCGAATTAATTCCATATCGTGGCTAATTTCTTCTGCACGTTTTGCGCCTTCTAGTGCAATCTTCATCGTTTCATTGGAGTTAACGAGCATCGAATCGGCGCTTTGTTTCGTATTGCTTAAACCACTTGCTAATCCTGTAAGAATACCTGTTGCGTGCTTTGCATTTGACGTACCATCTGTAACCGCTGTGACGACTTCTTCGATATTATGCGCAACCATCGTAATCGCTTCACGCATTTCAGAAAGTGATGCAGACGTTTCTCCCGCGTTTTCGGATAAATGTTGCGATGTCGTATTCATCGTTGCAATCATATCTTGTAGGTTCACCGTCATACGATTCAATGTACGAGCCAAGTCTCCCACTTCGTCTTGTGACTTCACTTCTGTCGGTTGAACCGCCAAGTCGCCATCCGCAATTTTCTTCGCCTGCTCAATTAAACTTGTAATTGGCTTCGTTTTCCGGCGAATCAAGAATCCTGTTCCGATTGAGGCAAGTATCATAGGAATAATACTGATCAAGATTCCATCGCGTACGACATCCCATGTACGGTGTTTGACGATGTTCGCATCGAAATCGATAACGCTGACTGCGATGATTTCTTTACTTACATCCTGATCTTTATGTATTGGCGCATAACCTGAAAGCCGCTCCATATCACCATACTCGTAAGGTTGGGAGTATGTCGGATGTAGATGTTCGAGTAGATCTGCAATCGCTTCTTCATCTAAATGGAACTGATCTCCTGGCTTAAATCCTTTTGCTTTCAGATTATCGTCGAGAGCAATGAGTTTTCCATCCAAATCCAAAATATATTGTGTTTCAAATATATTCTTATGTTCGGTTGTCCAGTTCAACGTCTTCCCAAGTTCATCTTGTGTATCGACATCGCCAGCCAATGCCTTCTCCAAATCACCAGGTCGAATCAATCCAGTAGTAATATTGGCACAGCCGTACGCTTCAATTCCAGCAGCGTCATACAATTTATCATAAGCCGTCTTATACGTAGCCAGTGATGTAATGACTAGCATCACCACCAAAATCCCAGCTATAATAGTACCTAGCTGAAACGTTAACGAATCTTTAACTTTCATCAAACCTTATGCCCACCCTTCCTATTTAGTTCATCTAGTTCATTCGTTGTCTTCATCATACTCTATCAATCTACAATTAAAAAGAAGAAAATGAAAAACTCTTGGATTTTAACATGTTGCGTGGGATGTATGTATGATTATCGTGTCACAACTGTTTTATTTCCTATATACTATAGTATGATGAATAATATATAAACATAAAGTTTCTTAAAGGAAAAGGAGGTGTTGTTTTTTGAATGAAGAACAGACCATTTTCAATTTGGTACATTTGATGGATCAAGTAACGAATAAAATGCTGATCCGTTTTCAGCAAGAATCCAAGCTATCCCTAGGAATCTCCCATATTCTTGTGTTGCTGGAGTTACATAACAAAGGGGAGCAACGTCCTTCTGACTTGGCTGAGACTCTAGGCTTCACGCCCGCTTCATTGACGCATTTGTCGTCGAAGCTCATTAAAAATGAGTGCATTACGTTGCGTAATGATGAAGATGACCGTCGAACAAAGTATTGGAAAATAACTCCTAAAGGCTTAGAAATTTTGGTCGAAGCACAGAAATGCGGAATGAAGGTGCGTTCAGAGTTCTTCAGTCACTTATCGGATGCTGAACGAAATAGTTTAGTCCAAATTTACACTAAGTTAAATAACACATTTGTTTGAGGGAAAGCTGTTCCATTCTGGAGCAGCTTTTTATTTTGCGGAGAGTGTGGTTAGATCATTGATGAAGGCTGTCGTGAATGCGCTCAATAGCGTGCGGTATCCGCTCTATCGCACGCGCTATCCGCTCTATCTACAACCGCATGCGCTCATACTTCCACCTACAAAAAAAGACTACCCCTTAACCAGGGTAGCCTTGACAATTGATTAACGTAATTTAATGGACCCGCCGTCTACCATCATCGTTTGACCTGTGATGTAAGAAGCGTCGTCGCTCGCTAGGAATACTGCTGTGCGACCGATGTCTTTTTCTGGATCGCCGAGGCGTCCAAGTGGGTTTTTCGCAAGAACCGCTTTGTAAGATTCCGGATTCTCTTGTCCCCATTGCTCAATTCCTTGGGTTTTCGCAATGGGTGAAATCAGATTACATGTGATGCCGTATGGTCCCCATTCATTCGCCGCCACTCTTGTGATCCCACGAATGGCTTCTTTCGCCGCGGCGTATGAACCTTGATTCACATCGCCATTTAATCCTGCGCCGGAAGCGAAGTTGATGACGGTTCCTTTTGACTCTTTCAAGTGTGGAAGAGCAGCTTGCATCAAGTAGAATGTTGGATAAAATCCTGTATTGAATGAGAGATCTAAGTCTACTTGCGTCATCTCTTCAATGGATTTCATACGTGAAGCATGTGCATTGTTGACTAAAACATCCAATTTGCCGAGTCTCGTTATAACTTGCTCAACAAGTGAAGGCAATTCTTTTTGTACAGATAAGTCCGCTTGAAGAAAGATCGATTGTGGAGAGATTTTCTGTAATTTTTCAATAGCCGCTTCGCCTGCTTCTTTGTTCAAGTCGACGATCGCGACAGTCGCTCCTTCTTTCACAAATGCTGTAGCGATTCCTAATCCGATTCCGCCTGCCCCGCCTGTGATGATTGCGATTTTTTTGTCTAATTTCATAGGTACCATCTCCTTATCATCTTTAGTTTAACATTAAACCAATTTCTATGTAAACTAATTGCCCCCCTAACACACTATATGGAAATTTTATCTTGTGGCACTGCCGATGGTTTGCCGAATAAATAGCCTTGAAATAATTGATAACCTTTCGCTTTCAACCATTCAAAATCTTCTACCGTTTCGATTCCCTCTGCTAACGGAATTGAATCTACAGCTAGTGCTTTTTCAAGAAACTCCGTTGCTATAAACTGCTTATCGGAATCAGTCGCGACACCTTGTACATACTTGATATCGAGCTTCATGTAGTTTGGACGAAGGAAAGAGAGCACTTCAACCGTGTTATAACCTTCCCCAACATCGTCGAGCGCATACTCGAATCCTCTTGAATGATAATACTCCAAAATCATTTTTAAATGATCCATGTCTTCCACTTTTTCCGACTCCACTACTTCAAATATTAAACGATGGGGGTCAATTGCCAAGTCGTTCGCTAAATTAATCGTCGATCGCAAGCAAAACTCCGGTGAATAGATAGATGTTGGAATGAAATTAATAAATGCTTTTTGCGTAATATGTTTTGCATAGCGAACGGCTGTCAGACGACATACTCTGTCTAGGGCATATAATCTACCGCGCTCTTTTGCTGCGGAGAAAATTTCATTCGGATAAATCACTCTACCGTCTTTATGATAGAAACGCGCGAGTAATTCATAAGCATAAATATCGAGGTCAGGTGTAACAATAGGCTGATAATGACTCGTCAATTGTTGGTTTTGAATGACTTGATCAATCCACTGCATTTCGACTACTTGCATGACTTCAGAGAACGGCCGCCAGTTAGTTTGGTTAAGACGAAACCGAATGGAATCCATTTCTACTGCATGATCGACACAAAAGTCGTATAATTCTTTTATCCCTTGTTCTTTCACATGAAATGTTTGATCTTCCTGGTTCACCAGCATAAGGACTCGCTTCAAATGGTCTTCTATGGATTCAAACAATGCTGTTTGCTTACAATTTTCAAATGAGACTTCATAATCAATATTCTGGATAACGCAACCTTTACAAGGCATTCATTTCACCCCTTCAGTATTTGATTTGAAAATCATATCATAGTTAAGGTATTTTTCTCACGTATTGATATGGAAACATCGTTTTACTAGTTAATTAGCATACCAGTGTTTAGATTACTTTCATTTGTGGAATGACAAGGATATAGAACGTTTACCCGTTTCGACGGAAGCTAGACGTTTAGATTAGAAATGCACTTATTATGTGGAGGTGACTAGATTGAAGGTGCTCTTGTATATTAGTGCCATAGTCGCCGTTGCGGCTTTAGTAGTTATCGCAATTGCTATTATTAAAACAGCCAAGGCGGTCAAAGAAGCAATGACAGATGTAAAAGAAACGATGAAACGTGTGGAACTGAAAGTGGGCGGCATCACAGATAAAGCCGATCAGCTCATGACTCAGACGAACCAAATTGCGGATGATGCGAATGCAAAACTGCAATCGGTTGACGGATTGGCGGCTTCAGCGAAAGAACTGCGCGAATCCACCCAGTACGTGCAGAACTCTATCGCTAAAATGGCGGATCAAGTATCAGCGCCTCCTGGCAAGTATGCCAAGTTGATGGAGCAAACGACTGCATTGTCTGAAGCAGCGTCAAAAATGTACTATAAGATGAAGCAGAATAACAGAGAGAGGTGAACTTGATGGATTGGGTACTAGGAATAGGTGTATTGCTCATCGGCATTGCGCTAATTATTGTCGCGATCGTGTTAATTAAACCACTTGGGAAATTGACCGAGGTATTGGAAAGTGTCAAGAAGACGACCGATACCCTGCCGTCAACGGTAGCGGAAGTTACAGGTCAGACCCAGCAGATTCTTCATACGACGAATGATACAATCAGTAATGTAAACAAGCAGATTTATGAAGTGACGCCGGTATTCCAGATCGTTGGAGATGTAGGTGAAGCTTCTCGTGAAGTAACGACTGCCGCACTTGATAAGACGATTCGTTTTAAGGATCGTGTAGGAAATGCTGGCGAGTTTGTCCGCGAGAAAGAGTATAAAGGTTTGTATGGAGTCGCTACGTTAGCATTTTATTTGATGCAGCAGCGTAAAGAACTCAAGAAGATGCGTCCGTAAGTGGAAGACTTGTTCATTCCACTCACATAAAACACAAAACAGACCACTAATTCGCATATGAATTAGTGGTCTTTTAAATGCCTACGCGTCAATGTTTACACATAAATAGAGCAGGTATCGCTATAAAACCGATCCATGAATTTTTTAAATAGCAGAGATAGCTCATCTAGTTGTTTTCTTATCTTTCCTAAAGAAAATAAGATAAATAATTTCTAAAAGTCCGATCGTATTGACGATTAGAAGAACAACGAACCAAGCTAACTGTTTATTACGAGCAGAATGCCAAAGGGCTATACCTTTCCAAATAACGGACCAAATAATGATGACATAAAACATCGGATTATTATAATGTAAAATCTGGGAAATAGTATCCATCCTTCCACCTCCTTTTTTAATAAAACAGCTCGATTACTGCACGAGCACAAATCCTTTATGCAAAATCACAACTATGACACTTAGTACTAAAATACATCTAATACATAAACATTGTTCTACTATTCATACGTACATTACATATAAATGGTTTCATTTTTTTGAAAGTCGCAAATTTAAGCATCTATGCTTTGATGTGCTTATATCATTCTATCAATGTCTACCCTTCAGATATTCGTAAATTCGATCCACTCCGCGTCGTACTTCCCCATCAACAGTACTCCCCACAACACTTCCTCACCAAAAAAGACTGAAGACCAAGCCCGATTGGGGTTGATCTTCAGTCTTTGTCAGCACTTAAAACGATGCTTGATCTGGTGCTGGTAACTTTTTTTGTGGGCCGACCTGTTCGGCACGATCTTTCGCCGCGCTCACAGATTGCTTACGCTTTTTAAAGATATAATAACCTAACATAGCGGAACCATAGATGTTACCTAGCTTCTTGTTTTGCTCTGATGTGTCCGTATGATCTCCCTTTTGTTGAACAGATGAAGACATGTCCACTAACGAAGAGGATAACTGATGTGTAGACTCTCCAAGGTCACCAATCACTTGGAACAATGGAGTTAGATTTTCAATCTTTGTATTGATATCTGCTAACGAATTATTACTGTTTTTAATTAGGTCTCCTGTTTCATCTAAAATACCATCCAGTTGCTTTGGAAGCGCACCTACCGTCTTGTCAACGTCCTGTAGTATATTTCCAACTTGTTGTAATACCTTAGCAAAATAGATAGCTAAAATGACGAAGGCGATACCGATGAGTATGACGCCAATTCCAACGAGATCCATTCTCAACCCTCATTTCCTTTTACGTATTTTTTAAACTCTTTTTGCCACGTTGCCATGAATCGTAAACTTGGGCACCAAACTCTCCATATTGGATGGCTTGAACAAACTTTTCTGTTCCTGGAAGAGAACCATCCTCTTCAAATTGTCTTGTCCGCTTGTTTACTTCTTCACTCAAGTACTGGCTTGATCGTCCAATATTTTCGATAGTAGAAAATAAAGGCGTCGTTGCAGCGAGTTTCACTTGAACATCTGTCGCCAGTTGTTCAGTCTCATGTAAAGTTCCATATAATTGTTCAATGCTCTTGTCGAGCTCTGCCTCTACCCCTTTTACCGTTCCCATAACCGTCAGCAATAAGTTCGAAGACTTCGTTAGTAACAATGAAAGGTAGATGGCGACAATCAATACTGAGATTGCGATTAATAATAAACCAATGTACACCATACACACATCCTCCTTTCCAACATACTTAATACATCTTATCATTCTATACCACTCTCAGTTTTTCTAAAACATTATTCATTCGAAGTTCTTTAACAAGGGCTAAGGATATGATTTATTCTGCATAATACCTTTCGTTAACGGGCTCTTTCTAAGGAAATGAAAAAGCCCGATTTCTCAATTGTATACTAAGAAATCGGACTTTTTACATATGCTTCCTTTACTCTTTAAGAGATAGTAAGAATTAATCTTCAATTACATTTTTCCCTTGTTCTTTTAACTCTTTTAAAGAAGTTAGCATATGATTTATCTCTTCGTCGGAATGTCTTTCCCATGAACTTAATTCGGCAACTATTTTCAAAGGAGATTTAGACCTATAGGAACGTGTTGGATTTCCAGGGAATCTTTTGTCAGTTAAGTTGGGATCATTTTCAAAAACACCCACTGGTTCTACAAGGTAAATTCTCTCTTTTGATTTAGACCTTGCTAATTCTGCACCCCATTTAGCCGCTTCTAATGTTGCAGTAAAGTATATATAGTTAGATTTTTTATCTTGGTAATTTGATAGAAATTGTGGTTCTAATAAATCTCCAACTTTCAGTTCTGCTTTTGTTCCATGAAAGAAAGGACCGCTATCTAATACATCTTTTTTGTCATCCAAACTAATACACCCCTATATAATTTAAATTTGTATACAGTATCCCATTGCTATCCGAATGAGGTTTTTCATCTGCGAGCTGAACGGATTACACGTGAGCAACTTTAAGACTATCGATAGAGCGTTCCACACACTCTATCCACTTATACTAACAAATTGGATAGGATTATGAAAAAGAAATCACGGTATCGTTCGGATGGTTTTAGGATATCTTTCATGTGAAATGTATATATAGTCAGCATTGGCACGGTTTCACGAATTTTTTTGTTAGCAAATCAATAGCTTTACGCGCATCGCTTCCTTAAACTTTCATCCATAAAAAATCCTATGCCCCGTATAAGGGAGCATAGGATGTTGATTATTCTTCATGTCGTCCGACACAACGCTCACATTCGTACATTACGGACTCTTGCTTTTCCTTGAACTGATTTCCACATTCCGTACAAACTTTTTCCACCATTTGTCTTTTCTGCTCTGTATTCTTTTTCATCGTTCATTCCTCCATTCGGTTTGTGTGATTCGCTGTACTGATACAGCAACTTTTCTTAAGACTAATATATAACAGAGTCGTCAGATTTGTCACTCTTTTCGGATGAAATCTTTTATTGCGCGACAGAATCCAAAAGAGCGCGACGAATGAAGGAATTGTAAAAGATGAAATTAAAAAGTGGTACGCCCATCTTATGGCATACCACTTCTCACCGCTTTACATGATCAACCCGTAAACTATTACAGCCGCGATAATGACAAGAGTTACGACAAACACCGTCCATTGCATATTATCCGGCTTTTCGGGTCTACTATCCCATTTCTGCATGAATAAACGCTTCCTTCCTGGTGTGTTAGTTCTTCATCCACTAGTTTTCCCTTATGTTTTATGAATTAAACACCACTTACTCGTGCATAATCTGAAATGCAATCTACATGTACTGTCTAATGCTATGGTATAACAGGTAAATAACTCCTTTATATAATAAATAAATCAAATGATTGATCTATCCAATTTATCGAAAGTCTTCGCCAACGAAGTAACCGCTTACATCTACAAGCCTTTTTAAAATAAAGTCGCTATTCTTAAAATAAACTTACAATTTTGAACTTTCTTGTGTTCATTCAGTTTTTTTCATGTTATTATGAGTAAACGTTGACTCAATAACGGAGGTTAGATGATAAGTTATGAAGGTGAAAAAAATGGAAACTCCAAGTGTTCAAGTAGAAGATATCTTAATCGCCAATCAGCTGCTGAAAGACATCGTAGCTCATACGCCTTTACAGAAAAATGATCGTCTATCAGAAAAGTATGACTGCCATGTGTATATTAAGCGTGAAGATTTGCAACATGTCCGCTCCTTTAAATTGCGCGGTGCTTATTATAAGATGAAACGCATCGAAACAGAAGCACGTAAAAAAGGAATTGTCTGTGCGAGTGCAGGTAACCATGCACAAGGTGTAGCATTCGCATGTGCGAAACTCGATATTGACGGCAAAATCTTCATGCCACAAACAACTCCTAGACAAAAAGTAAACATGGTGAAAATGTTCGGACGCGATCGCATTGAAATTATTTTAGTCGGAGATACGTTCGACGATTGTTTCGAGAGAGCGGTTGAATTGATGGAAAAAGAAAAGCGTATTTTCATTCATCCATTTAATGACAAGGATATCATCGCAGGTCAAGGAACAGTAGCTGTTGAGATCATGAATGATATCGAAGAGCCAATTGATTATGTATTTGCAAGTATCGGTGGCGGTGGATTGATGTCCGGAATTAGTACATACATCAAAAACTTGTCTCCGCATACGAAGATGATCGGTGCAGAGCCAGCAGGTGCAGCGAGCATGAAGGCTTCTATCGATGCGCAAAAGGTTGTCCCTTTGGCAACGATTGATAAATTCGTTGATGGCGCGGCCGTCAAATGTGTAGGTAATCTGAATTACGATATTTGCAATAACTATCTCGAAAATATCGTCAGCGTCCCTGAAGGTAAAGTATGCACGGCAATTCTCGATCTATACAATGAACACGCGATCATCGCCGAGCCAGCAGGTGCCCTTCCCATTGCAGCACTCGATTTCTATAAAAATGAAATCAAAGGCAAGTGCGTCGTCTGTGTGATCAGCGGTGGAAACAACGACATCGGTAGAATGCAGGAAATCAAAGAGAAGTCGATGATTTACGAAGGCTTACTGTATTATTTCCTCGTCGACTTCCCACAACGCGCAGGTGCACTGCGCCAGTTCCTTGATGGTGTACTTGGACCGGATGACGATATTACGATGTTCGAGTATACGAAGAAGAATAATAAAGAGAGCGGTCCAGGTCTTGTCGGAATTGAGATTAAACACAAAGAAGACTATAACGGCCTAATTGCTCGCATGGAAAAAAACGGATTCCCTTATAAAGAAGTAAATAAAGATAGTACATTGTTTGGATTATTGATTTAATAAAAGTACTGCCACACTAGTCGCTATGACTTGTTGTGGCAGTTTTTGTGTTAGAGAAATAGTGAATAGGATAGGGGTGCGCACCATGTATAGAATGAACTTAGTGTTGGACGGGAACATTGTTTGTCTGATTATCAGGTACTGGAGTTCATGCGTTTCCTCTGTCTCGCCTCGCGCAGACACATCACAAAAGCACACAACTCCCCTTACCCACCCCACTCTACTATATACATAACCATTGTGAGAGGTTTCCTAAATAAAAAACTGGGTAATTAATTACTAAAACATACATCATCTGCACATGCTATCTGTACATAAGAAGAACACTTTTTATGAAAACGGCAGAAAAGGTGGTGACTCTGAAATGGGACCCAAACATAGTAAATTCAGTATATCCATACTCTTCATCGTTCCCCTGCTCATCTTAGCTAGTCTTACAATTCCTTACTTCACCACAATTCAAAACGGCACGGATATCTACCTGCAATCAGAAACGATTACCGAGCAAGATGCAAACGAAAATTATGTCCTACTTCGCTACGACGTCGAAAAAGTACCAAAGGAGCGCATGACCCCTAGTTTGGTGACAGCATTAAAAAAACCTAACGACATCGGTCAGACACGGGTATTTGGCGTATTGGAACACAACAACGGTGTCGCTGAATTAGTTTCATTAAGCGATAAAAAACCTGCTGAAGGTGTCTATTTAATGGGCTGGCTGGCACAGACCACCGACCGAGAGTATCGCCAGAACGACCATTACATCGTGAATTTTGGTCTCGATCGCGTCTATGTCCCCGATTTCGGCCATCATGTTGCGGCAGACAGTGTACAAGACCGCACGATGACTGCGCATTTTAAAGTACTGGATGGCAATAGTATTTTGCGCGAATTCCATACCAATTAAAAGAAGCAAAAAGGAAGAGTACAGCTCTCCCTTTTTGCTTCCTTTTATTATAAACCTAGTGAGATATATTTTACTTCCAAATATTCGTCTATACCTTGATGTCCACCTTCTCGCCCAAGACCACTTTGTTTAAAGCCACCAAACGGAGCTTGCGGTGCGGATGGCGAGCCATCATTCAGACCTACGATCCCATACTCTAATGCTTCACATATTTGAATACCTCGTGTGATGTTCTCCGTGAAGACGTATGCTGCTAATCCAAATACTGTATCATTCGCACGCTTGATGACTTCTTCTTGTGTCTCAAACGTCGCAATCGGCAATACAGGGCCGAATGTTTCTTCTTCCATACAGAGCATCTCGTCGGTTACGTCTTTCAAGACAGTTGGTTGGTAGAATAACCCTTCAATATGTTCACCGCCCGTAACGACTGTTGCCCCTTTGGATTTTGCATCTAGTACATGCTCGTCCACTTTATCAATTGCATCCTGATCAATTAAAGGACCGATTACGACACCTTCTTCTTTGCCGTCGCCGACTTTTAATTTCCTTGTTTCTTCTGCAATGCGTGTTGTGAATTCCTCTGCAATCGATGAATGTACGTAAATACGGTTCGCACAGACACACGTTTGTCCTGCATTGCGGAATTTTGCCGCGATGACACCATCCACTGCTTTATCAAGATCCGCATCAGCCATAATAATCGCGGGTGCCTGTCCACCTAATTCCAATGAAATCTTCTTCATCGTATCGGCTGCACCTTTCATCAATGTCTTGCCGATTTCAGTAGATCCTGTAAATGTCAGCTTGCGCACGCGACCATCTTCCTGCCAAGCTTCTGCAATTTCACTCGCACTGCCCGTTACGAGGTTCAGCACACCGTCAGGAATGCCTGCTTCTTGTGCAAGCTCAATTAAACGAATCGCAGTCAATGGAGTTTGAGAAGCGGGCTTCATCACAACTGTACAGCCTGCTGCAAGTGCAGGGCCGACTTTACGTGCAATCATAGCTGCAGGGAAGTTCCATGGCGTAATCGACGCGATGACACCTACTGGTTGCTTTTGCACGAACATTCGCTTATTGGATTGCGTAGCAGGAATGGTTTCACCATAAATCCGCTTACCTTCTTCTGCAAACCAGCTAATATATCCATTCGAATAACGCATTTCACCAAGTGCTTCCGCTAAAGGCTTCCCTTGCTCAGCCGTCATAGTTTCAGCTATACTTTCCTCATTTTTCTCAATCAAGGCATGCCATTTCATTAAATACGCACTGCGCTCATACGCAGACAAAGCTGCCCAATCCGAAAATGCAGCAGAAGCCGCATCGACCGCTTGCGTTGCTTCCGCTTTGCCGCCTTTAGGTACGGCACCGATTGACTCACCAGTTGAAGGATTCACTACTTCGATTTGCGGTAGATCCGCACCAAGTCGCTTTCCATTAATGATCATTTCGGTTGTTTCCATATATAACCTCTCCTTTATTTGGCATCATTGACACGTTCCACAGGAATATCTGCCACTATATCATTTAATACCCAACTGGCGAGAATTAAACCCGCCACCGACGGACAAAATGCATTGGAAGCTGGAGGCATTTGTGCTTTTCGGATCGATGCATCGGCATTTCCGACCGTTTCAAGGACATCTTCACGCACAACAATGGGGCTTTCATCCGAGAACACAACAGGTACACCTTTAGGAATACCCAGCTTGCGCAAACGAAGACGCATCACTTTTGCTAATGGATCTGTATGCGTTTGCGAAATGTCCGCAATCCGGAAACGTGTTGGATCCGTTTTATTGGCAGCGCCCATGCTCGAAATCACTTTAATTCCACGTTCGACACATTGCTGGATCAAATGAATTTTATAGCTGATCGTATCTGAAGCGTCGATCACATAATCCGGCGCGTACGAGAAGAATTCTTCAGACGTTTCCTCAGTATAGAACATATGTAGATCAATCACTTCACAGTCTGCGTTGATATCTGCAATTCGTTCTTTCATGACAGCGGATTTAGAACGCCCTACCGTCGATAAATAGGCGACGAGTTGGCGGTTGATATTGGTGACATCAATCGTATCTTTATCGACTAAAATAATACGTCCAACTCCTGTCCGCGCACATGCTTCAGCTGCAAATGAACCGACTCCCCCGACGCCTAAAATCGCAACTGTCTTGCCCTTCATTCTCTCTACGCCTTCTTTACCTATCGATAATTCATTTCTCGAAAATTGATGTAACATCCATACCGCATCCTTTATCATAAATTGTATTTACTCTATCCTAAAACAGTCTGCTGCACTCGCGCAACTAACTGAATTTTAGGCAATAAAAAACCTCCTTGCGTAAGCAAGAAGGTGAATGTTTGTAAGAAAGTGAAATCCCGACTGTGCCGTCTTTGAATATCGCTTTGAACCCGCTAATAGCAGGTGGGTGTCCTGTATAACCCTTTTGACGTCCCGTTTAAAGGCATGTCAGCCAAGCTATAACGTTGAACTCCCGACGATAAGATGTTGGGTCAAAACTAATTTACAAATGACGAACACTTCAGGATTTCTACTACCTTCATCTTATCACATGTTTTTTTATAATTCAATCAATTTGAGCGAAGTCTTTTAAAATAGTTGTTTACTCACTTTTTTACTGGTTCAGCAACTACTTTAATCCCAAGTTCTTTTAACTGTGCATCATCCACAGTACTTGGTGCTTCAGTCAATAGATCACTTGCACTAGCTGTTTTAGGGAAGGCAATCGTGTCACGCAAGTTGGTAGATCCAGCAAGCAACATCACGATACGGTCTAGACCGAACGCAATTCCACCGTGTGGAGGTGTACCGTATTCAAACGCATCCAACAAGAAGCCAAATTGTTCGCGCGCTTGCTCTTCCGTGAATCCAAGTGCCTTGAACATCGCTTCTTGTACGTCACGCTGATAAATACGCAATGATCCGCCACCTAGCTCATAACCGTTCAACACTAAGTCATATGCTTGGGCTTTTACAGTTTCAGGACTTGTTTTCAATTCTTCCACATCAGCAGGCATCGTGAATGGGTGATGAGCTGCGTAATAACGGCCATCTTCCTCGTCGTACTCGAATAACGGCCAGTCCGTCACCCATAGGAAGTTGTATTGAGATTGGTCAATCAAGTCTAATTCTTTTCCAAGCTTCAGACGCAATGCACCGAGTGAATCCGCTACAACAGATTTCTTATCTGCACCGAATAAGAATAAATCTCCAGGTTCTCCGCCGCCAGCTACTTTTAGCGCTTCGCCGATTTCTCCATCGAAGAATTTCGCAATGGGGCCATTGAAGCCGTCTTCCGTCACTTTCAACCAAGCCATACCTTTCGCGCCATACACTTTTGCAAACTCGCCAAGTGCATCAATATCTTTACGTGAATATTTATCCGCCGCGCCTTTAACGTTGATCAATTTAACTTGGCCGCCCGCTTCAACTGCGCCAGCGAATACTTTAAATGAAGAGTCTTTGACGATTTCAGATACATCCGTCAATTCCATACCGAAACGAGTGTCCGGCTTATCTGAACCGAAACGTCCCATCGCTTCATCATATGGTATACGTTTAAATGGAGTTTCAACATCCACTTGTTTAACATCTTTCATTACTTTCTTGATTAAACGTTCGTTAAGCTCCAAAATTTCCTCGATTGACATGAAGCTCATTTCCATATCAATTTGTGTGAATTCCGGTTGACGGTCTGCACGCAAGTCTTCATCACGGAAACAACGAGCGATTTGGTAATAACGGTCGAAGCCGGATACCATCAATAACTGCTTAAACAACTGTGGGGACTGTGGCAATGCGTAGAATTCACCTTCGTGAACACGGCTTGGTACTAAATAGTCACGCGCGCCTTCAGGAGTGGATTTCGTTAGAATTGGTGTTTCCACTTCCAAGAATCCTTCTTCATCCAAGAAGTTACGCACTGTTTTCGTAATATCTGAACGCATTTTGAAAACTTTTGCAAGCTCTGGGCGACGAAGATCGAGGTAACGGTACTTCAGACGCGTTTCTTCACCTACGTCCGTTTCGTCTTCAATAGTAAACGGTGGGTTTTTCGCTTCGTTGACGACTTTCACTTCCACGACTTGAACTTCTATTGCACCCGTTGCAATGTTTTTGTTCTTCGTACGCTCTTCACGTTCGATGACGAGACCTGTGACTTCGATGACGTATTCGTTACGCAATGTTTCAGCGATTTCGAGAGCTTCTTTTGAGATATCTGGGTTGAAGACCGTCTGGACGATGCCTGCACGGTCGCGGACGTCGATGAAGATGAGTCCGCCGAGGTCACGGCGCTTCTGCACCCAGCCTTTAAGCGTGACTTCTTCTCCGATTTGTAGTTCTGATAAGTTCCCACAATAATGTGTGCGTTGCATAGTGACTACACTACCCTTCTGATGTTTGAGTTTGTATTTTTAATTTAAAAAAGTAAAAGTACTATAGAGAGTGAAATGGTGTTGTGCTTGGGATTTACGCTTCAGAGGGGACGCGTTCCAGAGGGCCCGCGGTGAGCCAACTAGGTCGCTGTGCTCCCTTTAGTTGTCTCACCTGTCGGGCTGATCCTCCCGGAGTCGCCCCTCTTACGCTCCAATCCTAAGTGGGGACTATGATTAATTAGTGACTCCATTGAAATTTATGAGTGAATAAGTGTACTGCTTTTTAATTCTTTAAAATTTAAATTCAAGAACAGTAACAGAGTACTCCCTACTCTAAAGGTAGGGAGTGGAGTGCAGAGCGGCGACTCCCGCGGGATAAGCATGAGCCAAGCGAACCCTTCGCTGTTCGCTTGGCTCAAGCCATGCCCGTAGGAAAGCGTCCGCTCGGAACGGAAATCCCCATGACGTTACAAGCTCTTACTTCTCCAATTCCCCAATCAATTCGTCAACCGTAACCTTTTTCTGTTCTCCGCCCGCCATGTTCTTCAGCTGAACGACGTTTTCGTTCACTTCGTCTTCGCCGATGACGATGACGTAGTTCGCTTTCAAGCGGTCAGCGGACTTCATTTGGGCCTTCATCTTGCGGTCCATGTAGTCCATCTCGCTGCGTAAACCATTCTCGCGTAGCTTGCCGAGAATCTCGAAGCCTTTTTCTCGTGCTGCATCGCCAAGTGTGACGATGTAGACGTCGAGTGACGGTTCGTCCGTGAAAGATTTTTCTTCCGCTTCAAGCGCTAGCAAAAGCCGCTCGATGCTAAGAGCGAAGCCGATACCCGGTGCTGGTGGGCCGCCGATTTCTTCAGCGAGTCCGTTGTAACGTCCGCCACCACATAGTGTCGTGATCGCGCCAAAACCTTTGGATGTGCTCATGATTTCAAATGCAGTGTGGTTATAGTAATCCAGTCCACGGACAAGATTGGGATCGTATTCGTACTCGATGCCTGCGATGTCCAAGTAGTTCTTCACTTTTTCGAAGTACGCGCTCGATTCTTCATTGAGATAATCCGCGAGTGAAGGCGCTGTTTTCATCAATGGATGTTCTCTATCCACTTTACAATCCAAAATTCGTAATGGATTTTTCTCTAGACGGTTTTGGCAGTCCGAACAGAATTCCGCAATATTTGGGCTAAAGTGTGCAATCAGCGCTTCTCGGTGTGCATCGCGTGATTCTTTGTCGCCAAGTGAATTTAGTACCAGTTTGATATCCGAAAGACCTGTTTTCTTATAAATATTCATTGCCAACTCGATTACCTCTGCATCGATTGCTGGATCATCACTGCCGATTGCCTCTACGCCAAATTGGACGAATTGACGGTAACGGCCAGCTTGTTGACGCTCATAGCGAAACATTGGACCTGTGTAGTATAGCTTCACGGGCTGATCTGCGTAGCCAAACATTTTATGTTCGACGAATGAACGCACGACTGGCGCTGTACCTTCTGGACGCAATGTCATCGAGCGATCTCCTCGATCCGTGAATGTGTACATCTCTTTTTGCACGATATCTGTCGTATCACCGACTGTGCGCTGGAATAATTCGGTTTGTTCGAAAATCGGTGTGCGGATTTCCTTGTAGTTGTAAACGTCACAAATCGAACGAGCGATCTTTTCAACGCGCTGCCATTTCCAAGAAACATCAGGAAGAATATCCTGCGTACCGCGGGGAACTTTAAAATTCATTAGTAAAACTCCTTTCGATTATCTAATAACGGGCGAACTTTCTGAGAACACAAAAAAGCTCCCATCCCTAATAAAACAGGGACGAGAGCTTGTAGCTTCCGCGGTTCCACCCAAATTGACACAAAAGTGCCCACTCGAATCCGGATAACGGCCGGTTCCGTCCACGCCTACTAATTTCAGCATGAATCCTCCGTGGTGTTGTTCACTTTACGGTTCTGTCAGGGAATTTCAGCCAAGTTCCCCGTTCTCTTTCCAGCCTATAGTAAAGGTATTTTCCACATCATCGGTGTGTGAATTAATTCGATTACTATCTATGTTAGTCGTAACTGCTACTACTGTCAACTTCTTTAGTGAATTATATATGTTGGTCAGCACTAGCAAATGCTCATTCAAAACATTTATCCGCTCTATTAACGTCCATAAGCGCTCTATGAAACGTCCTAACCGCTCTATGGCACCTGGTATCCGCTCATAGACCTACGTCAAGCGCTCTATCACGACCCACATCCGCTCATAGACGCACCACTTCACTTACCTAGACTCAATCATCAACGTCACAGGACCATCATTCGTCAACTGCACGTCCATCATGGCACCAAATTGGCCTGTTTCAACATAAAGTCCAAGACTGCGCAGTTGTTCATTGAAGTATTCCCACAACGGTTCTGCCACATCAGTTTTGGCCGCCTCGATAAAACTTGGACGGCGCCCTTTTTGTACGTTGCCATACAAAGTAAACTGAGATACGGACAAAATCGCGCCATCGACTTCTTTGATTGAACGATTCAATTTTCCTTCATCGTCTTCATAGATACGCAAGCCAGCAATTTTATTCGCAATATACGAGGCGTCTTGTTCGGTATCGTCATGTGTGATGCCGACAAGCAACACATAGCCAGTTGAAATGGAGCCTGTAATTTCTCCGCCAACTGTTACGGAAGCGTCTTTCGCACGCTGTAATAAAACTCGCATGTTCACATCTCCTAATTAGTTCATAACTCGTTCTACAGAATAAACGTCTTTGATTTGTTTGATTTTATCGACGGTGCGTTGCAAATGCGCGATGTTTTGGATTTTAATCGACATATGGATATGGGCGATATCATCCTTGTCTGCTTTGCCACTCACTGCGGTAATTGGCGTATTCATATCGGCGACGACCATCATCACTTCATTGAGTAAACCTTGTCTATCGAATGCGGAAATTTCAATATCGACTTGGAATTCTTTGCGAACTTGATCGTCTTGCAATGCCCAGTGGACTTCGATAATACGTTCTTGCTGTCCTTGTTCAGACAATACGTTTGGACAATCGGTACGGTGCACGGAAACGCCACGGCCACGTGTAATGAAACCGACAATTTCATCGCCGGGTACCGGGTTACAGCACTTCGAAATACGGATCAGCATATTGTCAATGTCTTTGACGATCACACCTGATTCCGTCTGTTTTTCCGGCTTTGGCGCTTGAATTTCTGAGACGATTTTATCAATCGTTTCTTTCTTCACGCGTTCTTTGCGCATTCGCTCAGCTAGTCGATTGACTACTTGTTGCGCGGTAATGCCACCGGAACCGACTGCAGCATAAAGGTCCTCTTCAGAAGTGAAACTGAATTTTTCAATGGTACGCTGCATATTTTCTTTACTCAACGCTTCCTTGATATCATACTCTTCTTCTTTCAGTTCCTTCTGAATCATCTCGCTACCTTTGTCGATGTTCTCGTCACGCAATTGCTTTTTGAAATATTGGCGGATTTTATTTTTCGCTTGTGAGGTATGCGCTAATTTTAACCAATCACGGCTTGGACCAAATGACTGTTTCGAAGTTAGAATCTCGACGATATCACCTGTTGATAATGACGAATCAAGCGGCACGATTTTACCATTCACTTTAGCCCCGGTCGTCCGATTCCCAATTTCAGAGTGGACCCGATAGGCAAAGTCGATCGGTACCGATCCTTGCGGCAATTCGACAACATCTCCGTCCGGTGTAAACACATAGACCATGTCCGAAAATAAGTCAAACTTCAATGATTCCATAAACTCCTGTGCATTAGAAGATTCATTTTGAATTTCCAAAATCTCACGGAACCATGTCAATTTCGAATCAATATCACTCGCTAGTTTCGCGACTTGTTTACCTTCTTTATATGCCCAGTGAGCAGCCACACCAAATTCTGAAATCCGGTGCATCTCTTCTGTCCGAATTTGTACTTCGAGTGGATCTCCTGCAGGTCCGACAACAGTCGTATGGATAGATTGATACAAATTTTGTTTCGGCATGGCGATATAATCTTTGAATCGTCCCGGCATCGGCTTCCATAATGTATGAATGATTCCAAGCGCCGCATAGCAATCCTTAATGCTCTTCACGACAATACGTACCGCCAGTAGATCATAAATTTCATTGAACTCTTTTTTCTGGATAACCATCTTTTGATAAATAGAATACAAATGCTTTGGTCTACCATGAATTTCTGCAGCGATACCCATTTCATCCAGTTCGACACGCATCTGATTCATGACGTCTTTCAAATACTGTTCGCGTTCCGTCCTCTTTTGCTTCATCAAATTGACGATACGATAATATTGTTGGGGATTGGAATAACGCAACGCAATATCTTCCAGTTCCCATTTAATCGTGGAAATTCCGAGGCGATGAGCGAGTGGTGAGAAGATCTCCAACGTTTCTTCCGATACCCGGCGTTGTTTCGCTGCCGGGACATGCTTCAATGTCCGCATATTATGCAATCGATCCGCAAGTTTGATTAAAATGACACGGATATCCTGCGCCATCGCAATGAACATTTTGCGGTGATTTTCCGCTTGTTTTTCTTCATTGGATCTGAATTTTAATTTGTCGAGCTTCGTTACGCCATCAACGAGCATGGCGACTTCATCACCGAATTCACGAATAATATCTTCGCGGCTAATTTCCGTATCTTCCACCACATCATGTAGAAAGCCCGCTGCGACCGTTTCCGGATCCATTTGAAGACCCGCCAAAATTCCTGCGACTTGAATCGGATGGTTGATATACGGTTCACCTGAAGTCCGAAACTGCCCTTCGTGCGACTTTTCAGCCATCACATATGCCCGCCTGATGAATTCGACGTGTTCTTCGTTCATATATTTGGAGACCAAGTCGTATATGTCTTGTTCTGTCAGGTCTTGATTTTTCGCCATTGACTTACCCCTTTCAGCCTATTCTGTAAATATTTAGACAATAGTTTTTAGTAGTATATGTATATTATCACCTATATGTAAAGCGAATCAAACTCAGCGCCTATATTTATATAGCAAGAATCCTCCGCATTAAGCGAAGGATTCCCTCATCAGTACGTAATTAATGCCTTGATGTTTTCATTCGTCAACTTTTCGCGACCGTTCAAGTACGATAGTTCGATCAAGAATGCACAGCCAGCTACAACGCCACCAAGTTTCTCGATCAATTCGACTGTTGCGCCGACCGTACCACCAGTTGCAAGTAAATCATCGACAACGAGTACGCGTTGGCCAGGCTTGATAGCATCTTTATGGATCGTTAACTCATCTTGTCCATACTCTAAGTCATAAAATACCGAGATCGTTTCGCGTGGTAATTTACCTGGCTTACGAACCGGTGCAAAACCGATTTCAAGTGCATAAGCAACAGGACATCCGATGATGAAACCGCGTGCTTCTGGCCCCACGATGATATCTACGTCCAATCCCTTCGCATACTCAACAATTTGGTCTGTCGCATATTTATATGCTTCTCCGTTATCCATGATCGTCGTGATGTCTTTAAAGCTGACACCCGGCTTTGGATAATCGTCTACAGTCGTTACAAACTTTTTTAAGTCCACAGTTTTTCCTCCTCAACAGCATCTGTCTCACGCAAAGAGTCGAATACTTTCTTCAAGTCCTGATACGGAGCATAAAGCAACAACTCTTCCAGTTTGATCTGCTGTTGGCGTTTTTTATAAGATGGCGCTTCTGCCAAATCTCGTTTGCCGGCAGAAGTAAGCATCGTCACCTTACCATTCTCTAGTGTAACAAATTCCAGTTCATAAAACACTTTTGTCATAAACTTTATCACATCTTTTTTCCAACCTTTATGTTTGGAAAGCATATCGATTTGATTGTGTATATCAAATGTCTCACGCTTTTTCAAAAAGCTGTAATACCAACCAAATTGTTGGCGATCTGGTATCTTTTCGAAGTACATCGAATCATGCACATGCAGATGAAGATACACTCGGTCGGCACGCGTCTTTTCCATCACTTGTTTCAACTGTTCTTCAGCCTGAGGCATATCGAGCAATACAATAGCTGAAGAAAGACGAAGTTCGTCGCGTCCAATTAAAGCAATCGGAATATCTTTAAAGAATGGAGCGAAATGTTGGATAGCTTCTTCACTGAACGCAATAAATTGGGCTTGATCCGGAATCAGCGGCAACCATCTAGCTGGCTCTCGGATTCCACGGTAATCAAACAGCTGCCACTCGTCACATTTCACATCTTCGACAAGTAACTGCGCTTTTTTGTTCCCGTTCCATTCATTAATTTGCAAATCACCCGTCAAACTAAGCTTACTTTGCGGTGCCATTTCGTCTGCCAATGCCCCGGCTCCGAAGTAGATTGCATCTAGACGTTCAGTATGGTCGCCCATTTCAAGCTTCAAATGATCTTTCGCTGTACCGATTTTACGGACAGATATCGTGTCGAGCCGCTCCAATAAGAAAACTGGCTTCGGGAATCCCATTCCAAACGGTCGGATTTTCTCGAGCGCTTCGATTGAGGCGATATCAATTTCATCCAGCGCAAGCGGCACATCGATGGATAAAATAGGCTGTAAATCCTCTTCCGTCAATACTTCCTTCGCCTGTTCATTCAAATTCGAACGCAATAATTCAACGTCCTCTAGTTTCAATGACATCCCAGCAGCCATCGCATGCCCTCCGAAATGTGGCAGAATTGACGCATTCTTCGATAATTCTTTATATAAATCAAAGCCCTCAATACTACGCGCAGAACCTTTCGCCATTCCTGTTTCATGGTCGATCGACAAAATGATGGAAGGACGGTAGTATTTCTCCGTCAGTCTCGATGACACGATGCCGACGACACCCGGATTCCAGCCTTCCCCTTCTACGACTAGCACGTGAGGAACTTGATCGCCATAACGGATTTCCACTTGCTCTTCCGCTTCCTTTGCGATTTCTTTCACTAATTGTTGCCGTTCTTTATTCAAATCATTCAATTCTTCTGCAATTCCGAGTGCTTGTTGCTCATCTTCTGCCTTTAATAAATCAACTGCTGGATCTGCATCGCCAAGTCGGCCCGGTGCATTCAGACGTGGACCGATCGTAAAGCCGATCGTTTCTTCCGATAAAGCATTTTGTTCATGACCGCTCACTTGCATCAACGCCTTAATTCCAGGACGTTGCGTGCGGCGCAATCTACGGATGCCTTCTTTCACCATATAGCGATTTTCATCTTCTAACGGAACCAAGTCCGCGATCGTACCGATGGCAACGAATTCTAGCAAGTCGAGTGGCGGCTCTCCAAGTAAAGCAGAGGCTAGTTTGAACGCTACACCGACACCTGCAAGTTCTCCAAATGGATAATTGCCATCGGGATGACGTGGGTGGATGACCGCATCCGCGTCAGGCAAGACGTCACCCATTTCGTGGTGGTCCGTCACGATCACTGACAGTCCAAGCGACTTGGCGAAAGCGATTTGTTCAATGCCTGAGATTCCATTGTCTACTGTGATCAAGACTTCTGTGCCTTCTGTATGTAGTTGTGCAAAGTAGTCGCTGTTCGGTCCGTAACCGTGTTCAAAACGGTTCGGGATGGCGAAGTTCACTTTCGCACCAAGACGTTCGAGCGCTGTCAAGAGCACTGTGACACTTGTTACGCCGTATAGTGATAGGTAAGCTTTTGAGTTTATCGCCAGCTTTTCCCCCACTTCACACCGTGCGTGAGACTTTCACCTCACACGGCGTTCTATCGAAAAATTTCAAAACTTTGGTAATCTACATAACTTAACAGAATTCACTTGTTCGTTTGTATGTCTAATCGTCCAATTAGATAGTTAATTGCTGTAGTTCCAATTTCTTTCGTAGCGTATTTATTTTATTCAGTCTTTGTGAGTTGGTTAGTAATTATTTATACTTAAAGAATACTTCTTCATCTATTGTATGGATTAAAGTGGTGATTCTTTTAGTCATACTCGAATCTGTGTCTGTTATGCATTTATAAGTCTTTGAAATATCCGACTAGAGCCTATCCCTCCACCACTTATTATCATGGTTTCAAAGGTACTATGGCTCCACTCTCACGAAAGGTAAATCAGTTTTAATAGGTCGCCCTTTTATCTACTGAACTGCTTCTCAGGTAGGTTAATACCTCCGCATCCTTCGCTTTCCACGTTCCAATTTCTTTATCCTTACATATATCTTTAGGTTTCTCCTATGGTCCTGCATGCTTGAGCTTGCCTGTAACAAACTATGGATTTTCATAACGCCAGATTTTTACTCATCCACACATGCGATGGCACTACCACCTATCACATTTCTGTGACAACTACGTCTAGACCCGTACATTCAGAGATTCGTCAGTGCTTGTTCAGCACATTCTAACCATAGATACTTTATGGACTCCCGGCATATGGGACACACCATCCACCTCTGGACAGCTTTCGTGTCAGGTACTCGCTATGCTCTCCCTAACTTACGGTATCTCTCTGCCGACTTCACCGAGCTTCATACCTTTCTACTATAACCTTAGAAAAGGCATGTCGGAGTATCAGAGTAGGCATTTCAAGGCGTTACCCCATCATTCTACCTATCAAGAAATCAGTTCTCCTAGGATTTCTCCTAGTGTCTAAGCTTTTCACTTAGAAACGTGTCGCACCCGCATCATAATCTCCAAAAATTGTAATTTGCTGTTGTGTGTCGATTGCATGTTGGATGCAATCGACGGCTTCTTGCATGTCATGTAATAAAAACGGGTCATGTAAGTCGGACTCGTCCATGTGCAGATACGCGTTTGCTTGTTCGCTTGTCGTGATTCCGCGTGCGACAAGTATTTTTGTCAGCATCGTGGAAAGCTTCAAGTCCTTTGCGAGCTGGTTGACGAGTTCTTCATCTGGCCGATCGATTTGCCATCTTTTTTTTGATTGTATCAATGCTTTCACATCCTCTGTTCTTATTATAGCTAATGAAGATGGAGACTGAAAGGAAACGGGATGGAAAGATGGGGAGTAAGAACAGGATAGCATCGTTTTCTTCCTATAAGACCTGCAGAGGTAGTTGATATAAAGAGTGAGAGATAGCAGTTAGCCTCATAGGCATAGTAAGCCGTTGCTCGAGTGGGCGAATTTGAGAGTGCTGTAGTTGTACTTGCACTACTGAGTGGTCATGATGTAGATTGTGGTTCTAGCAAAATAAGAAATTTTGTACATTACTTAACAGAGAAATCCTTATGGCAGAGCGACTACACGGCTGCCGGTCTTGCTCACTTTTTGTTGGGGACGTGGCTCGACTGATTATCTGGTACTAAAATTAGCGAGTGTTCACTTTTTGGACCCGCGCAGGCACGTGGGGGATTGCCTACAGCCATGAGCCAGCTGGCGATAGAGCTGCCAGTTGGCTCAGGGCCACGGCCTACCCCGCAGTTGTGCCTGTGCTACTTCGGGGTAATGAATTAGTTTGTGTTTCTAGCAAAGAGAAAAACAGTGACATTGTGATAGCTATCACTTGTTTCTTGCGAATGAAGTGCCCCGAAGATGCTAGCAAAACAAGGGACATCAGCTATTATGCAACCTTGAAACGCTTTTGGCAGAACTATTACCCCGCTGCCCATCTTGCTCACTTTTGTTGGGTACGTCGCTCGACTTATTTTTGGATTCTGAAGTTAGCGAGTGTTCACTTTCTGAACCCGCGCAGGCACGTGGGGGATTGCCTCCAGCCATGAGCCAGCTGGCGATAGGGCTGCCAGTTGTCTCATGGCCACGGCCTACCCCGCAGTTGTGCCTGCGCTACTTTGGGGAAATGAATTAGTTTGTGTTTCTAGCAAAAAGAAAACCAGTGACATGGTGATAGCTATCATGTATTTCTTGCTCACTTTTTGTTGGGGACGTGGCTCGACTGATTATCTGGTACTAAAATTAGCGAGTGTTCACTTTTTGGACCCGCGCAGGCACGTGGGGGATTGCCTACAGCCATGAGCCAGCTGGCGATAGAGCTGCCAGTTGTCTCAGGGCCACGGCCTACCCCGCAGTTGTGCCTGCGCTACCGTAGGGAAATGAATTAGTTCGTGTTTCTAGCAAAAAGAAAAACAGTGACATGGAGATAGCTATCACTTGTTTCTTGCGAATGAAGTGTCCTACACACTATCTAACGAAGGTGCCTGCTGTGGTAGGCGAAGTAAGGAGACAGAGACAGGCGCACTTCCTGTCTGTGGCTCCTTGCGAAAGCCATCCACCAGCGCCGTAGTGGGGACAATGAGCATTACACTTACATTGCCAGCAAAACCACAAACTCCTAACAGAACTACAATTCGACAAGCACTTAAGCACTAAATCGATTAAAAACAACTACCAGCACTGCCCTAAACACTTTCCAACGAAGGCCATCCCCTGCCACTTCTTACTTCCCAACTAAAAGCACATTAAAAGAAACAACAGCAAAAAAGCCGCAACAAGTCGCTAAGCACGACTCACTGCGGCAATTCACACGCTAATAAACTTCCCTCGGTGGAACAATCTCCGCCTCAACCAACGGCGCCTCCATCAACACATCGATCCGTTCTTCCATCTCTTGCATCTGCCTACGTTGCGCAGTCAATTCCTTCTCCTTCAAATGCATCTGCTTCTCCAACTCTTTGACACGTCGTCCACTTCTATACGACTTGTAAATAGCAAAGAAACCACTAATAATCGCACCAAGCAACGCTGACCCAAGAATAATTAATACAAGTGGAATCATCGTCGTACCAAAGAAATAATTAACCGGTACAGATTCTACATTAAATACAGCAAACAATGCGATGAACACAGCAAATAACAAACCAACTAGAACAGTCCATTGAAACTTCATGTGTTCCATTCCTCCATTCAAAAAAAGCAGGATATACCGAAGTATACCCTGCTTTCACTATAGTTCAAACGTATTACACAACAGGTTCGTCTGAGCCCCATTGTTTTTTCTCTTTATCTACTTTTATTCCGCCATTCTTCAAAATTTGCTTTCTCTTTAAGTCGAACCAAAGTTGAGCAGAGATGAAGATGGAAGAATACGTACCTGCAAGCAAGCCGATCAATAATGCGATCGAGAACGGTCGAATTGATTCTGCACCGAGTGCCATCAATGCCACTACGACGAAGACTACAGTCAGAACTGTGTTAACCGAACGGCCAAGCGTCTGTCGCAATGATTTATTGACAATCGTTGCCAATTCACCTTCTTCGCTAATATGCTTCGAGCGATTCAAGTTCTCACGTATTCTGTCAAAGGTGACGATCGTATCGTTGATGGAGTAACCGACAATCGTCAATACCGCCGCAATGAAAGTGATGTCTACTTCGAGTCGTAAAATACTGAAGACGGCTATCATGAAGAATGCGTCATGCAGTAAACCAATAATCGCCGCCAGACCCATGCGCCATTCAAAACGTAACGCTACGTAGATGATGATCCCAAGAGCCGCAACCGCAAGTGCATAAATCGCATTACGCACGAGCTCTTTACCTACCGTATTGGAAACTGTTGAAACGTTCGGCTCTGCACTGAATGTTTCAGATAACTCTTTTTTGATTTTGTTGACTTCTTCTTGTGAGAAGTCTTCTTTATATCGTGCAACCGCAATGTTCTTTTCATCGCCTGAAATGACGACGTCCGACGTTGGGTGGCCAATATCTTCAAGAAGTTTCGTTACTTCCGTCTCATCGAGCTGTTGTTCAGCTAGCATTTCCACACGTGTACCACCGGAGAAGTCGATTCCCAAGTTGAGCTTGAAGACACCTAGCATGATCGCACCGACAATTAACAAGACGATAGAAAGTGCATAGAAACGTCTTCTTGAATGAACGAAATCGAAACGATCGAATTTTGTTGTGAGATCTAGCGTTTCATAGCCTTCATCTGCTGAATGAAGATGTTTTTTGTTCAATCCGAACCAGCCAACTTTATTATCGAGGTATCCGCTGTGAACGAGTAGTCCAAGCAATAGACGAGATCCCCAAACGGCTGTTAGGAAACTGACCAAAATACTGATAATGAGCATCGTCGCGAAACCTTTAACTGAGCTTGTACCGAAAATGAACAATACAACTGCTGCAAGGAGTGTCGTGACGTTCGCATCGAGGATTGCGGTGAACGAAGACTTCGCTCCAGCCATAAAGGACGTTTTAACCGATCTTCCGACACGTAATTCTTCTTTGATCCGCTCATAAGTGATGATATTGGCATCGACTGCCATACCGACCCCGAGCATTAATGCTGCAATACCAGGTAGTGTCAACACACCATTGATTAATGTGAACACTAGCAATATTAAAAAGATATAAACAGATAGAGTGACAACTGCCACAATCCCTGGCAAACGGTAATAGAATGCCATAAAGATAAAGATTAAGCTGACACCGACAATTCCAGCAAATATCGTTTTATCTAGTGCTTGTTCACCAAACTGTGCACCGACAGAAGTCGAGTAAATTTCCTCTAAATCAACAGGTAATGCACCGGCGTTCAAAATACCAGCCAAGTTTTTCGTCTCTTCAATAGTGAAGTTACCTGAGATTTCGACATTTGAAGAGTTAATGGTGTTAGCAACATACGGAGCCGAGATAAATGCGGGTTCCGGTTTTGCAGCCTCTTCCGCAAAGGAATTTTCACCTTCAATGAAATCCAACCAAATAACTAGCACGTTGTTCGGCTTCATTGCTGCAATTTCAGATGTAACTTCTCCAAATTTATTTGGATCTTTCATTTCCAATGTAACAACAGGGTTGTTATTTTCATCGAAATTGGCTTTTGCTTTACCTGCTTTTAAATCATTCCCGTCAAGCATCAGTTCGTCATCCGCATTACGGAAAGAAAGATTGGCTTGAGTGGATAATAATTCGCGGGCAGTTTCCTGATCTTCTACCCCAGCAAGCTGAACTCGGATTCGGTTGTTTGATTCGATTTGAATGCTGGGTTCATTTACACCGAGCACGTCAATACGATTCGTCAATGCGCGGGCCGTATCGGCAACCGTCGACTCCGTAATCTTTTGTCCTTCTTTCAATGGTTTCACTTGGTAAAGAACCTCGAAACCACCTTGCAAATCAAGTCCTAGCTTGACATCTTTTAAAATGGGACTCGTCGTAGAAAATATCGTTGATGCCAAAATGACGATAAGCAGCAAAAACGCGACGATCCTTCCTCTGTTTTTCATATTTCCTTTTCCCCCTCATATACTAGAGCGGCATAGCACCTGTTATGTACTTTCTTCTCTCATTGTACAACATACCAATTATGAAACAGTAGGTTGTCCGTGTCAAATACTTCATGATAAGAATTGCAAATCAATCCATTTTTTTGGGCGAAAATAGCACAGACCATTCTTCTTTACTCAATTCCATCACTTCTTCACTGTTCCGTTGAGCTTCTGTTTGCGTATGGGTCATGAACTGTGCCGCAGTAATTGCCAAAACATCTGAAATCATTTCATACGAACGCATCGCAGAAATTTCTTTTTTCCGCCACTTCTTCTCCACCAAATAGTTCAGTAAATCTTCTTCCGTAATCTCCGAGTAGCCGTAAAACGTCAATTCTTGCTTTTTGCTTTCTAGTGCAGGGAGCAACTGTCTGTATAAGTCTGTCAACTGTTGATCCAATGCCACTTCCCCCCTCGTGAATAGTTCCGGAATAAACTTAATTATATCACATACACTTAACTATATTTGGGTTTTGCACAAGCATTCGTATTATATCCGAAAACGGGGCAAATCAGAAGGAGTGGTGTAGGGTGTCATCATTTATTCGGGGGACGATCTTTTTGATGGCGGCCGTGTTTTTATCAAAATTACTCGGCTTCGTCTATCGAATTCAATTTATGCGGGTTGCAGGAGAGGAAACAGTCGGGATCTATATGACCGCATACCCGGCGTTCGTCTTTTTCCTCTCGTTAGTACAGCTTGGCGTACCCATTGCGATTGCGAAGGTCATAGCGGAAATAAAAGCACAAGGCGGCACGGTACAATTACGACAAGTTATGAAAACCGCCACGTTTATCACCATTTTATCCGGTGCCGTTTTCATTCCAGCGTGTATTCTGTTCATCCCTTTTTTAGCGGAGACGTTACTCGGTAACAGCGCAACATCCACTGCCTTATATGTAGCCCTCGCCATCGTACCTATCGCCTCAATTGGCGGATTAATCAGAGGGTACTTCCAAGGGATTTCACGTATTGAAGAAACGGCATGGGCACAAGTCATCGAGCAAATCTTCCGTATTTTATTGATCACTTGGATGCTGCCGTACATTCTGGCTCCGGAAGATCCGATGATGAATGCAGCGTATGCTATGGCTGTCACATTCCTCGCTGAAGTTGTATCAGTTCTCTATCTTCTATACAAATACCGGCAGCAACAAAAGAAAGAACCGAAACCACAGAAAAAACAACCGCGATATCCGATGGAGCCCATCCTTGAGGTTGCACTTCCTTCGTCAGGCAGTCGTTTATTTGGGACCTTCACTTGGTTCCTCGAGCCCATCATCTTTTTACGCGCCCTCTCCATGGCAGGCGTTGGAACGGTAGCGGCGACATCATTGTATGGAGTAATTTCTGGTGTGCTTATTCCGTTATTATTGTTTCCCGCATTCATTCCGTATGCATTATCCGTCGTGCTCGTCCCAGCGGTCAGTGGTGCAGCGGCTTCTAGCAACGTCAAAAAGTTGCAAGAACGCATTCATTTAGCATTGCGTTTATCCGCTTTAACGGGTGCATTTGCGGCTACTGTATTTTATATGCACGGGCAAGCACTTGCAGAAAAGCTGTTTCACATTGTAGATGGCGGCAGCTATATGACATTGCTTGCGCCCATCTTCTTCTTTTATTATATACAAAGTCCACTCTATTCGATTTTGCAAGCGACAGGCGATGCGAAAGCCGGCATGATGAACTCGGTCTACGGAGGGGTCGCAAAACTTGCGGTGATGTTCATCTTGGCTTCGCAACCAGGACTTCAAGAAACTGGCGCGGTTCTCGCAATCGGCTTCGGTGTACTCGTGACATCTTTCTTGCATATTGCCACGCTACGGCAAAACAAATCGACCGCCACAGGGTTTTCGATGTTCGCTATGACCTATATCGTATTCTTGCTGACCGTCGTCATCCGTCCGATTTTCATTCCTATCGGCTCGCATCATCTATTTGTCGAATGCGCCATTACGTCCGGCGTGCTGTTCGCTTTATTATTACTGACCAGACAAATCAAAACGCAGGACTTTGTCATGCTACGTAATTTAGTTAAACGCTATTGATCTTGTGTCAGTTGGACTCTTATTTCACCTTGTTCATACGAGCAATAGAAAATCTTGCTCAAATCGGTGATGTTTTTAGCACGTAACTCCTGTAGCAACCAATCTTCCGTCTTGCCAATCAACTTTAGATGCTCCGGTTGAATATCGCCGTCAAGCACTAGTCCGACAATCGGTAAGTCACCGTCTTTTGTGAATACAGATAAATTCCCGGAAGATTCGAGATACGCAAACGTCACATTATGGATTGACCCGACTTGATTCTCCCGTAATTGTTGAAACAAGTCGTCGAGATTATAACGTTGTTTACGCATTTCATGTTGTTGGATTTCTCCATGTTTAATAATCAACGTCGGATCTCCATCGACTAGGTCACGAAACTTCTTACTCTTCAATGAAATCATCGACGAAATATATTGAATGACCAGCAAAATAAGTATAGGAAGGATCCCTTTGATAATGGGTTTGTCGGGAGATTCTACAATCATCGCAGCTACTTCCGCCATAATAATGAAAACGACGACATCAATAACGCCCAATTCACCAACTTCTCGCTTTCCCATAATACGCAATATCACAAGAAGAAAAACATATAAAAATACCGTACGTAATCCGATGATGAGTAACTCGTGCACAGCATATCTGCCTCCTTCACACCTAGTGTGCCGGCAGATCTTTTTTCTATACGTGACAAAACAAAAAAGCGGCAATCTATGGATATACCACTAGATAACCGCTTTTTATTATGACGCTGTTACGACTCTGCCTACTGCTTGCTTGTCAAAACGCAAAACTGTAGTGTCAGATACACGTAAGAAAATAGACGTTTCATCTACTGCATCCACTGTTCCGTGAATACCGCCGATTGTAACCACTTCGTCTCCACGCTTTAAACTAGATTGCATCTCTTTCGCTGCCTTCTGTCTCTTTTGAGCAGGACGAATGAGTAAAAACCACATTATAGCTACCATGATTACTAGTGTGAAAATACCACCGTATTGTTCCATCATTATATATTTTCCCCCTTCCTGAAGCATCATTTTTTATTATACAAGATTTAAAAGTTTTTTGCATTCGGTTTATTAAAGCCGTATTGCTCAAAAAACTCTTCACGAAAATCACCGAGACGATCTTCACGTATGGCCTGACGTACTTGCTCCATTAAGTTAAGCAAAAAGTGCAGGTTATGATAAGACGTCAAACGTATACCAAAAGTTTCCCCCGCACGAATTAAATGTCGAATATATGCACGACTATAGTTTTTGCACGCATAACAATCACAGTTCGGATCCAGTGGACCAAAATCTCTTTCGTACTTCGCATTTTTGACAACTACGCGACCTTCACTTGTCATCAACGTACCATTACGTGCAATACGCGTCGGCAAGACACAGTCGAACATATCGATTCCGCGGATTGCACCGTCTATCAAGGAGTCTGGAGATCCAACACCCATCAAATAACGTGGCTTATCTTGCGGAAGTAAAGGTGTCGTGAACTCCAACACATTATTCATAATATCTTTCGGTTCTCCGACTGACAATCCACCGATTGCGTAGCCTGGGAAATCCATGGATACTAAATCACGTGCACTTTGCTTACGAAGATCTTCAAACTCTCCACCTTGTACGATACCAAATAATCCTTGATCTAAAGGACGCCCGTGCGCTTCTAGACAACGTTCTGCCCATCGTGACGTACGCTCAACACTTGCTTTCATGTACTCATGCGTCGCAGGAAATGGAGGACATTCGTCAAATGCCATCATAATATCGGCTCCAAGATCGTTTTGGATTTCCATCGCTTTTTCCGGACTCAAAAACAGCTTATCTCCATTGATATGATTACGGAAATGAACGCCTTCTTCTTTAATATCACGGAATTTACTAAGTGAAAACACTTGGAAGCCGCCTGAATCAGTCAAAATGGGGCGATCCCAGTTCATGAACTTATGTAATCCGCCCGCTTCTTTAACGATTTCATTACCTGGACGCAACCATAAATGATACGTGTTACTTAAAATAATGCCTGCACCCATTGCCTTCAATTCTTCCGGAGCCATTGTTTTGACCGTAGCTTGTGTTCCGACTGGCATGAAAGCAGGTGTTTCAAATGAACCGTGTGGCGTATGGACAATTCCAAGTCGCGCACCCGTTTGTTTACATGTTTTGATGTGTTCGTACGTAATAGCTGCCAATTAATCTCGTTCCTTTCTTGTAGCAGGGCGGATGAACATCGCGTCCCCAAAACTGAAAAAGCGATACTGCTCTTTCACTGCTTCGTTATATGCATGCATAACCTGATCGCGTCCAGCAAATGCGGATAACAGCATCAATAGCGTGGATTTCGGCAAGTGGAAATTCGTCACGAGGCCGTCAATCGCCTTGAACTCATACCCTGGATAAATAAAAATTGAAGTCCAACCGCTTGCCGCGACTACTTCTCCATTATTCTCTGAAGCAATGGTCTCAAGCGTCCGAGTAGATGTCGTACCGACCGCTACTACATTGCCGCCACTAGCCTTTGTCTCCCGAATAAGTGCCGCCGTTTCTTCTGTCATAACATAATATTCTGCATGCATTGTGTGGTCTTCAATTGAATCCACACTAACAGGACGAAATGTACCGAGTCCCACATGCAACGTAATGAAAGCGATCTGAACACCTTTTTCACGCAGTGCATCCAAGATTTCATCCGTAAAATGCAAGCCTGCTGTAGGTGCCGCCGCAGAGCCGCGCTCTTTTGCGAAAACCGTTTGATAGCGCGACTGATCTTCTAATGTTTCCGTAATATATGGTGGTAACGGCATCTGTCCAAGTTGATCGAGCAACTCATAGAAAATACCATCATAACTAAATTTGAACTCACGCCCACCTTGCTCGCCAAGTGCTGTACATTCAGCCTGCAACAAGCCGTCGCCAAACGTCACGACCGTCCCCACTTTTATACGTTTCGAAGGCTTGACCAGTGTTTCCCAGCGGTCATCACCTGTTTCTTTTAACAACAACACTTCAATCGTCGCGCCAGTTTCTTCTTTCGTCCCGATCAAACGCGCCGGTAATACTTTTGTATCGTTTAACACTAGCAAATCCCCAGATTCTAGTTCATCCACTAAATCACGAAAATACTTATGTGTCACGATACCGTTATCGCGTCCCATGACGAGTAAACGGCTCGCCGTGCGATCCAAAAGTGGTGTTTGGGCAATTAAATGTTCCGGTAAATCAAAATCAAAGTCTTCTACTTCCATCATGCTAACTCCTATCTGTCATTCAGGAAGCGGATAGCCGAAATGCTCGTAAGCCTTTTCCGTTGCCATCCGACCTCTTGATGTACGTTGAATAAATCCCATTTGTAATAAATACGGCTCATAGACGTCTTCGATTGTCACTGACTCTTCGCCAATACTTGCAGCGAGTGTATCGATACCAACTGGACCGCCACGGAATCGTTCGATCATGCTATGGAGCAACTGATGGTCGATTTGATCGAGTCCATGGTGATCCACTTGCAGCATATCAAGCGCTTCTTGTGCAATCGAAAGCGTAATGACTCCATTGCCGCGTACTTGTGCGTAATCGCGCACTCTTCGCAGTAAACGATTTGCAATACGCGGAGTTCCACGAGAGCGTTTTGCCAGTTCCATAGCTGCCTGCGGATCGATGTGCACGTCAAACAAATTTGCACTTCGAATGACAATCTCTGTCAATGATTCCACTTCATAATATTCCAGTCGAAGCGGTACACCGAAGCGGTCACGAAGTGGTGCAGACAATGCCCCTGCACGCGTTGTCGCGCCGATCAATGTGAAAGGCGGCAAATCCAGTCGCACAGAACGCGCAGTCGGACCTTTTCCGACCATAATATCGAGACAAAAATCCTCCATCGCCGGATACAGCACTTCTTCAATCGCTCGGTTTAGTCGGTGGATTTCATCGATGAATAAAACATCGCCCGGCTCCAATGAAGATACCACTGCCGCCAAGTCACCCGGACGTTCAATTGCAGGACCGCTCGTCATGCGGACATTGACACCCATTTCATTGCCTATGACCGTAGCGAGCGTCGTCTTTCCAAGCCCAGGAGGACCATACAGCAAAACATGATCCAAGCTTTCTTCCCGTTTCTTTGCCGCCTCGATAAAAATCGATAAATTATCTTTTGCTTGCTGCTGACCGATATATTGTTGCAATAATTGCGGGCGTAATGATTGTTCAAAACTATCATCAAAATCAGTCGCTTCATTCGTCAGTATGCGTTCATCCATTGGAACCACCTCCATCGTATTAGCCTTGTTTCAAAAGTAATTTTAACGCCAGTCGCATATAGCCTTCTGTATCGAGTTCTTCTTTCTCGAGTTTCGGCTTCACTTTCTTCAGTTCGCGATCAGAATAACCAAGCGCAGTCAACGCTAGCATTGCTTCATCGAGCTCATCACTTTCAGTAAGTGTCAATAGCGTGTCTTCGGAATCCGGCAAATCAATTTCCGTAAATAGATCATGAAGTTTGCCTTTTAAATCCAAAATCATCTGACGCGCTGTCTTCTTGCCGACACCCGGAAATTGCACAAGGAATGCTTCATCTTCACGCTCAATCGCACTCACTACTTGAGAAGGCAAGCCGTTCGCAAGAATTGCGAGCGCGCCTTTAGGACCGATTCCCGAAACGGTAATCAGTTTACGGAACAGTTCACGTTGTTCCAGCGTCTTGAAGCCGATCAATAACTGCGTATCTTCACGCACATGCAAATACGTGAACACTTGCTGCACCTCGTCGGTTACGTGGAACGCAAATGGATTCGGCGTCATAACTTGCCAACCGATTCCCGATTGCTCCAGCACAACATATTCTGGTGTCACACGTGTCACATGGCCTTTTATGTAATCGTACAAAATATTCTCCCCCTAAAGTATACCTGCTATTATAGCATACGAACGGGTTTTCTACTTGTACGACCTTCGAAAATTTGCATAAATAAAGTGGGTATGTATTTTAAGTAATGTAAGTTCAAAAGCGAATACTTTGAAGTGGTGAGAGAATTTGTGAGTGTGATGGGATGGAAGCTCCAGTTGGGGACGCTTTCCTGAGGGCGTGGCCCGAGCCGCTTCCATCCTACGTGGATAGTTGTGTTACTTAGGTCAGTCACTGTGGTTAGTGTGTGAATTATTGTAATGTCTCAATTTATATAGATTCAAGTACTAAAGTTCAAAACCTATTACAACACTTATTTCATTGCACAACGAAAAGTATTTACCACTTACATTGCAAGGGTTTGGCGCGTAGGATAGGCGACTCCCAGAGGATCAGCTCGACAGTTGGCTCACCGCGGGCCCCCTAGGAAAGCGTCCACTCCGAAGCACCAATCCCCATCCCCAACACCTCTGCCAGCCTTTTGTTTTCTTATCGCATACTATTTCGCATCAAAAAAGAGCTGTCCAAGTCGTCATTTAAAATAATGACGACTTGGACAGCAACATTCATCCTACTTATGCGTGTGCGATTACTTGTTGTTTCTTATGGAATGCGATGAAATTTTGTACTACAGTATCAAGGAATGCGATTGTAGCTTCATCTGTAATATTTCCTTCTTCATCCATTTTTGTGTGAACAGCACCGATATATACTTCGTTGCCCGGCAACAAGTTTGGCGCTAGTGCCGGGTTAGAAAGAATTTCGCGTAAGTGGATCTGTGCTCTCACTGAACCGAAAACTCCCATTGATGATCCAACAATAAAGCCTGTTTTGCCGTGCAACGTAAAGTCCCCGCCACGTGACAACCAATCCAACGCATTTTTCATTGCGCCCGGAATAGAGAAGTTATATTCAGGTGTCGCGAACATCACTGCGTCTGAATCTTTGACATCAGCTTTAAATGTTTGTACGGCTACAGGTGGTTCGCTTTCAATATCAATAGAGAACATTTCTAAGTCATTAATGAGAACCGGTGTAATTTCCAATTCCTCTTTATAACGCTCAGCCATAAATTGTACTAACTTTAAATTGTATGAAGTGGAACTTGTACTTCCGATTACCGCTTTGACTTTAATTGTCATAATGAAAATCTCCCTTGTATTTAATATCTGCAGGTTTTATCATAGCGCTTGCCTATTTTTATTTCTAATAATTTGCTTAGCTTGTGAAACCTTGAACGTCGTTTAAACGTATATATATAAAGAAGTTCTGAGGCCCATTCTAAAGGAGGTTGTCATATGCAAAAAATCATATACGCAAGCTTTGCTATGTCACTGCTACTTGTCGGTTGTAATTCAGAAGCCGAAAAACCTACTAAAGAAGTGAAGCCATCCGCTGAAACACCTGTTGACACAGCGCCTGAAATACCTACTGCGTTGCCTGACCGCGAACCAACGATGGATGTTGTTCTATCTGTTGAAGGTGAAGACTCCACTATCACAATGGACCTCGTCGAAGGCAGCAATGCCGTGTACTCGCTGTACATCGATCCAGCATACTATACGTTTGAAAACGGTGAGAAAGAAGACAAGCTCAGTCCTATTGTCGCAATCCCTACTGATTATCCTGAGGTGAATATGACATTTCTATACGTCGAAGATCAAACGCCAGAAAGTGTAAAGGAAGATATGAAACAGGAATACAGTATGCCGCTTGAGGAAAAGACTATTTCCACACCAGTAAACGCCCTTTCTTTGCATGGAACTGCAGGAAAAGAACCGGATAGCGAAGTCGTGACGATCTATATGATGGAAGTAGATGGTGGGACATTGCTCATAAAAGAGAACTACTTCCTAGAAGCACAAGAAGGTCATGGTGCACGATTTGAACAAATGTTGGAGACGCTAGAAGTGCGTAAATAGTAAAAAGCAGGTGATGGAATTTTTGACCTCTGTAATTGATTAGTACACATGAAAGCTACTACCTAAATAGTCTTCATTTCACCATAGAACGAAGACTTTTTAGGTAGTTTAGTTGACAGCAAAATGAATTAGCTTTTAAATATACTATTTATCAACCCACTCTTCAAGGATACATAGAAAACGTTTTCTGCCCGATCACAAAATTCAACTTCTTTTATCGAGACAATCTAGCTTCAGCAATACCAACTCTACTCGCGAAAGCTCTTTCATGAAGGTTTTCTCTCCGATGAACTACATGAGTGCTATACAAACCATTCGTTAAAAGCACCCGATTAGCGAATGAAAATAGCATATATAATAGAGCCTATTATTAATAAAAGAATCAACAGACCAGTACCTTTCCAACTTAAGTCACCTACTAAATCAGAAAGTACGCTTCCATGCATACTGCTAGCTGGATGCTTTCACTCCTTCTGCCTTATCCTTTCACGTCTTTCTTCAGGAGTTTCATTATCTTTACTCATTTTATCACTCCTTATATTTCTTTATTACTGAGATATGCCAGATCCCTATCACTATCTACATGGGTCGTTCCTTCCGTATATGAACCGAATAATGTGATGAAAGCCGGATTGAACTTCTATGCACTATTATTAACTAAAAGATTTCTCACTTCATCTCTATACATCCTCATTACCTTCCTTAGAAGAAAACTTCAAATCGATACATCATTTCACCCTATGTTTGATCGCTCATACTAATCATGATAGTCATGACCATTGTATTGGTGAAAATTCACAGTTCGGATTAGTAATTCGTCGTCTGTAACGTTGCGACTACACCGGACTCTATGCCCATTTCGAAATGTTCCCATTATAGCATTTAGTACGATTATTTAATCTATTCATATAATAAATTTGTCTAAAAAAGGTTAGTAAAATTACTTTGCATTTTTTGTCGAATAACACTATCATATATGAGGGCCAGAATTCCCTTACGAATTTAGCAGACTAGCTAGAGCTCTACCAATACATTGTAGATATGTAAAGTTAATGTAAAAGGAGGGAGTTATTTGAGTTTAGCATCGATCGGTGTACCAGGATTAATAATTATATTAGTAATTATTTTAATTTTATTTGGACCACGAAAATTGCCTGAAATTGGTTCCGCTGTCGGGAAAACGTTAGCAGAATTTAAAAAGGCAACAAAAGACATTTTAGAAGACGACAAAGACAAGAAAACTGAAATAGAAAAGTCTGAGTCAATAAAGTAAGTAGACGGTGCGATTACACTTGCCTCGGCAAAAGTCGCCACATTTCATGACAAATGTGAAGGAGGAACTAAACTATGACAAATAATAAAAATCCCAATCAAGATACTCAAGATTTAAGTCGAAGAAAGTTTTTGAAGAGTGGCGGTCTTGTCGCTGGTGGACTTTTAGGTGGCTCTCTCTTTGGTGGTTTGCTAACGAATCAGTTCCAAAAAGGTACAAAGGAAGAAGCAACACCACAAGCGAGTAAACAAGTTACGTTTGATGCGCGTACGTTTTTCAGTCGAAATGAAGACTTTGCGTTGCTATCTGCTGCAACTGAAAGAATTTACCCAGAGAATAAAAATGGAATGGGTGCAATCGAACTAGGTGTGCCGTATTTCATTGACCGTCAATGTGCAAGTAACTGGGGAAGAAATGCGAATGATTATATGCATGGTCCTTTCCCATCGATTGTAAAAACTGACGTTTATCAAGAAGAAAAACGACAAAATAACGAAGTGATTACATCGTCTTCCGTTGTGAAAATACCAGCTGGAACGGCTAACTATCAAACAAAAATGACAAGAGGTACATTTTTCCTTGAAGGCATTAACGCAATGGAGCAAACCGCACAAGATAAATTTGATGATCGATTTGTTAATCTAGAACCTGAACAGCAAGATGAAATTTTACAAATGTTTGAAAAAGGTGAAGTGAAGTTCAGTGGAGTAGATTCCTCAGATTTCTTTAAGTTGTTACGAAAAACAACGATCGAAGGCGTCTATGCAGATCCTGTTTACGGTGGAAATCGTAATATGGAAGCTTGGAGAATGAAAGAATACCCTGGGCCAATCATGAGCTTTTTAGATAAAATCGAAGAAGAAGAGTTTATTGTAATGGAGCCTTCAAGTTTACGTAATTACCAAGGGCTTTAATTTAGGAGGACGTATAAATGGCTAAAAAATTAGAAAAAGTAGACGTTGTAGTCGTTGGTAGTGGTTGGGCTGGCGGAATTGTTTCAGCTGAACTTTCCAAAGCAGGCTATAAAGTCGTAATGTTGGAACGTGGTAAAGATCAAACACGTTCAGATTTTATAGGTGTTAAAGATGAACTACGTTATACAAACAGACATGAAATGATTGAAAAATTAACAGGCGATACGATTACATCTCGTGTTTCGATCGGCGATGCTGCATTACCTGTACGTTTACAAAAAGATATGAATACGGGGACAGACCTTGGTGGCGGAAGTATGCACTGGGCAGGTTCCGTATACCGCTGGCGTTCTTATGACTTCGAAATTCGTTCGAAAACAATTGAACGTTACGGAGAAGGTAAAATTCCAGAAGGGATGCAAATCCGTGACTGGGGAATTACTTATGATGAATTAGAGCCTTATTATGCTAAATGGGAACAAACGGCTGGGATTTCAGGAGAACCAGATCCACTTGGGGACAAGAGATCAAATGAATATCCAAACCCGCCAATGTTAGCTTCACCTGCGATTAAACTTTTCAAAGAATCTGCAAAAGAAATCGGTTTACACCCGTATCAAATGGCTTCTGGAAACATGTCGCAAACGTATACGAATCCTGATGGTGAAACATTGAACCAATGTATGTTCTGTTCATTCTGTACAATGTACGGCTGTGACTTCGGTTCAAAATCAGATCCTCTTGCAACAGTTATCCCAACTGCACGAAAAACAGGTAACTGTGAAATCAGAACCAATTCACTCGTACGAAGAGTTATACACAAAGACGGTAAAGCGACGGGCGTTTTATATACGGATACAAGAACTGGTCAAGAATTTGAACAACCAGCTGATGTTGTCGTTCTTGCGGCATTCACATTCTCAAATAACCGCTTACTGATGTTATCGGACATTGGTGAAATCTATAACCCTGAGACTAGAAAAGGAACGATTGGCCGTAACTTCACGGGACAATTCAACAGTACTTTCCTAGGGGCTACAGGATTCTTTAATGACAAGAAATTCAACTACTATATGGGTGCTGGTGGATTGGGTGGCGCTGTAAGTGATTATGACGCTGACCTATTTGACCACACGGATTTAGACTTCATTCATGGTGGCGGAATCGAACTTCGTCAATACGGAGATGCGGCGATTAAGAATAACTTTGTCCCTAAAGGTACACCAACATGGGGTGAAGAGTTTAAAGAGAAATCTCTATTCTACGCTTTCCGTACATTAACGGTTTGGTACTCGGCAGCAGTTATGCCTTGGTGGCACAACTTCATGGACTTAGATCCTACTTATAAAGATGAGTTCGGAGATCCATTATTACGTATTACAAACAAACTAACAGAACAAGATAAGAACATTGCGAAATTCGGTATTGAAAAATGTACTGAAATCGTTGAAGCAATGGGCGCGGATATTATTGATCAAGACGAATTACCAGATCAATTTGACCACGCTTACGAAGGTATGCACTATATTGGCGGCGTAGCGATGGGTGAAGACCCAGAAACGTCTGCAGTAAATAACTACTTACAACTGTGGGAAATGGAAAACTTATTCGTCGTTGGCGGATCTGCACTACCTCACTTTAGTAGTCACCACCCTACACCAACAATCGGTGCCCTTTCATACCGTGCAGCTGAAGGTATTGAAAAATACTTAAAAGAAAGTGGCGGTCTCTTAACGAAACCAAAATCTTCTAGCGTCAAAGCATAATATCTATAATATCACCTCTCACTTGGCAGTATGAAAGTGAGAGGTGATTTTTTTCTGAACAGCTAAACACGGTGCTTGCGGTCACATCGCAACGATCGGATCCCGTACTACCCTAACATCATAGAATGATACTTTATTGCTAATAACATAACTCGGCTGTCCGTCGCGATGAGAATGCGCTTCCTTGAATGCATCGCTTTTCGTCCATGCCTCAAAAGCTTCTTTTGATTCCCAACGGGTACTGATCGTCACTTCGTCATAGTCTGGTAAATTGTCCGTGAACAATACTTCTAGACCTAAAAACCCTTCCATCTGCTCTACTTTTCCTTTTTTATCAAAACGCGTAACCAATTCATGTCCACGGTCTTTAATAATCTTATTGGTGTTTGTTACGATAATCATATTTATTTCCCCCTTTTATTCAACTTAAACATATAAATTTTTTAGCAATTAACTTAAATGATAATGAATCTCATTATCATTGTCAACCATTAAAAAGCCAGTCAACAACTTTACTTACTTGAAAGTTGTTGACTGGCTAGTATTCTTTACGCATCCGACGCATTAGAATAGACGTTTTGAACATCGTCGTCATCTTCTAACGCATGGATCATATTCATAAACTGATCTTGTTGCTCTTCACTCAAATCCGCATAAACGGATGGAACCATATCTACTTCTGCAGAAATAAATACTAAATCTTCCGCTTCAAGCGCTTCTTTTACATTCAGGAATTCAGAGGGTTCCGTCAGAATTTCAAATCCATCTTCTGTCGAAATAACATCTTCAGCTCCTGCTTCCAAAGCCGCCAGCATGACTGCGTCCTCGTCCGTTTCTTGCGTACGTTCGATGAACAAACGGCCTTTGCGTTCAAATAAATAGTTGACGGAGCCAGTCTCTCCCAAACTACCGCCATTTTTATTGAATGCCACGCGCATATTGGGTCCCGTACGATTGCGATTTTCTGTCAAAGTATATACGAGAACGGCGACACCGCCCGGTCCGTACCCTTCGTAGATCACTTCTTCATAGTTTTCATCCGCACCCGAACCTGTTGCTTTATCAATTGCCCGCTGAATAACATCATTCGGGACATTGGCACTCTTTGATTTATCGATTGCTAGACGTAAAGCTGGATTCGTGTCTGGATCGTCTCCGCCAGACTTTGCTGCCACGTAAATTTCACGCGACATCTTCTGAAAGATCTTTCCTCGTTTTGCATCCTGTGCGCCTTTTCTATTTTGGATATTTTTCCACTTTGAATGGCCTGCCATGGATCAAACCTCCTACTTCATCATTCGCTCTATATCATACCATAATCTCGGCCAATGCGAGAGCGCGGTATCTGTGAAATGCAGAAGTTTGCTGGCCATCCGTTGTTGTTGCACTAGGGGCAACGACAACAGATGTAACCATTCTCGGAGGACCTCATTCGGATATAATAATTTCGCAAGAGACTGGTTTGACAAGGTTTGTAGCGCCGGATGCTCACCCATCAAAAACGTCGGATTATAGGAAATCTGTGGCAACACACGATGCATCCACAACACACGTTCATCCTCTTCCGTTCCAAGGCATGCTAAATCAAAATCGATAAAGCGGATATTGCCATTCGAGTCACGCAAAATATTATGATGTACGACATCACCATGCAACAGCGTCAAGGAATGTACAGGAGGTGGTTCTTTCTTGGCTATCTGTAACGCATCCTGTCCGTACTTTAATAACTGATCGATCGTCGAGGAAGCTAGAAACGCTCCACACATTTCCCTCAACTCTTCAAACCGCGCAAGCCGGACTTCCCACTTCTCAATCATATGATAATGCGGAAGACAGGAAATCGATTGCCAATCAATCGTATATTTCGTTTCATGTAATGCTTGCAGCGCACGGAACGAATCGATACGGTCAATTCTGCGCTTAAAGTTCACCGCTTTCGCATTTTCGAGCCACGGCTGCATGATTAACAACGGATCCGATTTATCGACAATTGGCAAGATATACGGAAAATGTTGTGCACTAAGTAATTGATGAACTTGCCGAACTTTTACAGCTTGAGCGAGTGATGCATACTTCTTAACAGAATACATTGCCCCGCCTGATTCCATTTTCCAGACATTCTTTTTGATTTTGGTAAATCGCTGATTGTCTGCCATACGCGGTTACTGGTTTCGTTGCCAATCCTCCGGTATTGGCATCGGTTGATGTGGAGGTGTATTACACCCACAATCACTCTGATAACCTGGAGGTTGTGGCCACATCGGTTGCATTGGCATTGGGATCATATGCGGATACGGCATCCATTGCATTGCAGGCATGCATTCTGGTTGAGTCGACCATTGAGGCTGAACCGGCCAATTCGGCGAACAATGTGGCTGATTTGACGGACACCATGATGGCGGTATATCTGCTTTAGGCGGCATCGTGGGTTGTTGCGGCATCGGCATCGGTGCAGGCTGTTGAGGCTTTGGCTGCATCACAGGCGGTTTCGGTTGAGGCATCGGTTTCATGTGTAATGAACTCGATTCGATCAACTGCCAACCGTCTGGCATAGGTGCAGGTACCGGTTTATGGTGATGCGGTGACTCTTCACACCACTTGGATGACTCTTTTGGCGGCATCGGTTTGATGGGCGCCTGCATCGGCGGTGGCATCGGTGGCATTGGCTGCATCGGTTGGTGAGGCATATGTGGATGGCAGTCCGCATCGAAAATTGGCATCCATCCGCAAATCGGGAATACTGCCTGCCACATCGGTGGAGCCTGCATACTTGGCGGCATCGGCATATGAGGTACTGCCGGTGAAGTCTGCTGTTGTTGCGGCATAGGTGGCGGTGCGGGCTGCTGTTGCATCGGCGGTACTTGCGGCAAAGGCTTCTGCTGCATCGGCGGCATCTGTGGCGCTTGTGGTAGCGGCGGCACTGGTTGCTTCGATGGTTTCGTTTGTGGAGGTGCCGGCTTAGAAGGCTTCTCCTGGTGTGGCGGCTTCATCGGTTTTTCATGATGTGGTTTCTCATGGTGTGGTTTTTCATGATGCGGTTTTTCGTGCGGCTTCTCCTGCGGTTTCGTGTGATCACCTTTATGATGAGGCTTTTTCTTATCCATCGGCAAAAATATTTTCATGCCGGGAACGATATAGTCAGGATTCGCCAGGTGCGCATTCACCCGTTTCAGTTCCTCGAACGGTATACCGTATTGTCTTGCGATCTTCCATAATGTATCACCCTTGACGACAATATGAACTTCCACTAACAATTCCCCCTTCCATCAATCCATCGTATGAACGGACGCCTACTTTTGTGACAATATGTGTAGGCCTCCTCTCTTGTTATGTATATTCATCAGGGACTTGTTTATTCCAAATAAAAAACCACCCTGTGGAATAGAGGATGGTGGAATGAAGACAGTTCAATTAGAGAGTGTATGGGATTTCCGCTCGGGCTGGGAACGCTTTCCGGTAGGCGTGGCTTGAGCCGCCGCTTCAATCCTACGTTTATAGCGGATGGACATAGAACTCTTATTTATGATTGTGCATGAATTAGTAAAGCCCTTGAACTTAGTTAAGTTCAAGGGCAGATTTAGTCCTATTTCCAGTGCAGTTACCTATTACAAGCCAATATACAATACACGTTAATAAGCATCACGGTTGTGGCACATCTTTGCACTAGTGAAGAATTGGCTCACCTTGGGGCAAGTCCAGCCTGTCCTTAAGAAACAAATTCCCCAGATTCATAAACATAGTACGTTCCAAACGAGCGAGCTGTGCAACCTAACGCGTCAAGCTCTTCCATGGCGCCCTTCATCATAGGATGCTCCTCCGACTCATTAATATCAATAATAAAGAAATAATGGCCGAGACCCGTCTTCAACGGCCGCGATTCAATCTTGCTCAAGTTCAATCGACGCCACGAGAACACTGATAGAATCTGATGTAGCATCCCTGGACGATCGTCTTCAGGCAACTTCACCATCAATGTCGTCTTCATCGAAGAAGCATGTCTCGAATGCTCCAGCTTCTCCTTACGCAACGACAACACGACGAAACGTGTGTGATTGAAGTGGAAGTCGTGAATATTCTCTTCTGCTATATGTAAACCGTACGTTTCTGCTGCCAAACGGTTGCCAATTGCCGCAACACGTAGTTCTGGCTGTTCAGAAATCATTTTCGCTGCTGCTGCCGTTGACGTTGTCTGAATCAACGGAATCCCTCGGTAACGATATTGCAAAAACTTATGACATTGAGCTAAAGCATGCGGATGAGACTGAATCGAATCCAATTCATCTAAATGATCGATCTGCGTTTTATTCACCAACATATGCTGCTCAATCGGAGTGGAAATTTCAGCCGTAATAAACAACTCTTCACTATTGAATAAATAATCAATCGTCAACGGTACGGAACCTTCGAGTGCATTCTCTAGTGGAACGACCGCATACGCGACATGTCCTTGTGTCACCGCTTCTATACAATCAGGAATCGTCGGACGTGGCGTTAAGCCTTCCATACCGAATAAATCGGACGCTGCAATATGGGTGAAGGATGCTTCAGGTCCCAAATACGCAACGGAAGGTACATACTTCTTTTCTGTCATGATTCTTTCATCTCCCCACTGATATAAGAGGTCAGAAAACCCCTGAACTAATTAAGTCAACGGAATCAATAAATCGAGGTGCTTTGAGTCGCTGTAAAAACGCTTCTACTTTAATTTCCATTTCCGTCACATCCAGCGATAACGTAATATTGGCGCGCCCCTGTACGGGAATCGTCTGGTGGATCGTCAAGACATTACATTTCGCCTCTGAGACGATTTCCAAAAGCACAGCTAAGGAACCTTTTAAATCTTCCAGTTGAATAAAAATCGTTAAAATCCGGTCCCGTGCGATCGACTCGAACGGGAACACGGCATCACGATATTTATAAAAGGCACTGCGTGACAGTCCGACCCGTTTGGTTGCTTCTTGGATCGTCGTCACTTCGCCCCTTGCCATCATTCGTTTAGCTTCCAGCATTTTCTGCATCGACTCAGTCAATACATCTTCGCGCACTAAATAAAACTGGCCTTCCCCGATTTGTTCCATTTTGCTCCCCCCAAAACGAGCCATTCCTTACTCCAAGAACTCGAATTCGTAACTCATGATACGTACGATATCGCCATTTTTCGCACCACGTTCACGCAATGCTTCGTCGATTCCCATACCACGCATCTGACGAGAGAACTTGCGAACTGATTGATCGAAGTTGAAATCGGTCATCTGGAACAAGCGCTCCAACGTATAACCAGACAACATAAACGCCCCATCATCGTCACGCGAAATAATGAAATCAGGGCCAGTCGATTCGTGTTTATACAATACAGAGTTGCTAGCTTCTTCTTCATCCGCATCAGTCAACATCGGGAATTCCGGTGTTGTTTCAAGCAGGTCTAAAATAGCATATAGCAATGGGTCTAAACCCGTTCTCGTCAATGCTGAAATCGGGAATACTTGAATCTCTTCATCACCGAGTGCTTCTTTGAATGCCTCTAGATTGTCTTGCGCATCCGGCATATCCATTTTATTCGCCACAATAATCTGTGGACGTTCAGTCAATCGCATATTGTACTGTTCAAGTTCTTTATTGATCGTCTGATAATCTTCGAATGGCTCACGACCTTCAAGTCCCGACATATCGATGACGTGGACGATAACACGCGTACGTTCGATGTGACGCAAGAACTGATGGCCAAGTCCAATTCCTTCATGCGCGCCTTCAATCAATCCCGGCAAATCTGCCATAACGAATGTACGGTGATCATCCGTTTCGATCATTCCAAGATTCGGAACTAAAGTGGTAAAGTGATAATCCGCAATTTTCGGCTTAGCTGAAGAAACGACTGATAATAACGTCGATTTCCCGACACTTGGGAATCCAACAAGACCAACGTCAGCAAGAACTTTTAATTCAAGGATAATATCCTTACTAACACCTGGCTCGCCTTTTTCAGAAAGCTCTGGCGCTGTGTTCTGTGGCGTAACGAAACGGCTATTACCGCGTCCTCCACGCCCACCGCGCGCGATGACTGCTTGTTGGCCATGTTCAACCAAATCCGCGATAATCGTTTCGGTTTCCGCATCTTTGACGACTGTGCCAGGTGGAACTTTCACGATCATATGCTTACCGCTGCGACCATGCATATTCTTACTTTGACCGTGTTCTCCACGATCCGCTTTAAAGTGACGCTGGTAACGGAAATCCATTAACGTACGCAGCCCTTCATCCACGATAAAGATGACGTCTGCGCCCTTCCCACCATCGCCACCGGATGGTCCACCATTGGCTATATATTTTTCACGACGGAACGAAACCATACCATCGCCACCGTCGCCACCTTTTACAAATACTTTCACGTGATCCACAAACATAATTTATAATCCTCCTAATTGTCCACTGATGGTAAACGTCCATTGATTCGGTTCACCTAGGACTTCGACCGTAAGCTGAGATGAATGTTCTGGGATGTCTAGTTGCTTTGCGTACAGCTCGGTAAATGTCAGTTGCATACTCCAAGATGCAATTTCTGTCGTAACTTCAATCGTCACCGGACAATCTGCGTAGCGCTGAATTTGCGCTTCTACAGCCAGCACAATTTGTTCCAAGTATTCGACTAATAATTGGTCAATTTCACTCGAATCAATTTTTTCTGTAATATCACAGTACAGTTGCACCTTTAGAACCGGATATCGCCACCCAAGTGTCGTGATCCACTCTTCGGTAAGAGGCATGTCTAATTTCTGAAGTAATGCCTCTCGCTGCATATCCCCCGTTTTCTCAAGAATGCAGTTTCGCGCTTCTGTATATTTCCCCATATCAATATTCATAAGGATTAATTGCAGATCATTCATGTGATCGTGCCGACTAAATCTCACTGCTTGCGACACATTTAGCTCATTCTTCCCCATATTTTCACCACCAGCTGTTTTCGTACTTCTTAGTATAGCATTTTCACGCGCAAATCACTAAAAAAATCTTCACCGTGGGACAAATTGCATGAAATTAATGGACAATCTTCATCCAAATGAGTCAAGCGCTCATTATTTCCTCGTAAGCGATCAATAAAACCTGTATCCGCTCACAAAAACGATCAAGCGATCATACACACTTGCTACCCGCTCTATCAACTAGGCTAAGCGCTCATACTTTCCCTACAACCGCTCATAGCAATAATCTTGACATAAGAAAAAGGACTGCAACAAGTGCAGTCCTCTTTCACATCGTCATGCTATCCAATTAAGCTTCTTGCGTTGCTGCTGGGTAGACACTGACTTTCTTTTTGTCGCGGCCAAGACGTTCAAAACGAACAACGCCATCGATTTTTGCGAATAGAGTATCATCTCCACCGCGTCCAACGTTTTCACCTGGATGAATTTTAGTTCCACGCTGGCGATAAAGGATTGATCCACCGGAAACCATTTGTCCATCTGCGCGCTTAGCACCAAGACGTTTCGAATGTGAATCACGACCGTTCTTAGTAGAACCTACACCTTTTTTCGATGCAAAAAACTGAAGATCTAAACGTAACATAGCTGCCACCTCCTACTTTTCAAAGGATAATTTTATATAATCTGCATAGTCTAATTCAATCGTTTGTAAAGAAATAATCATTGCTTGCAAGAGTAGCTGAACTTGTGCATCTTGTTCCGTTACCGGAAACGCGACACGTAAGTATCCACCATCCGCACCTTGATCCACATCGGGTTCAATCGAAGTCAACTGCATAATAGCATTTACCGCACCAAATGATACGGCAGAAGCACCAGCGCAAACTAGATCTTGTCCGTGTTCTGCAAAGTTTGCATGACCATCCATCTCAAAAACTGAGATGCGCCCAGAAGGCTCTTTTATAATTCTGACATGTATCATGCCGGATTATAGATTGATTCCGTCAATAACGATTTTCGTGTATGGCTGACGGTGTCCTTGTTTTTTGCGATAGTTTTTCTTCGCCTTATATTTGAAAACAACAATTTTCTTTGCGCGGCCTTGCTTGACAACCTTACCTGTTACAGTTGCGCCTTCTACGAATGGAGCACCGACTTTAACGTCATCTCCGCCCACCATTAGCACCTTGTCAAAAGTTACCACTTCATCAGCTTCACCAGCAATCTTCTCAATGAAGATTTCTTGGCCCGCTTCAACTTTGATTTGTTTTCCACCAGTTTCAATAATTGCGTACATACTTGCACCTCCTCTAATTATACAGACTCGCCTTGACAGGTGATTCAACCTACGAATACTTGAACCTGTTTAGTGCGGTTGTAGCACGGGTGCTACAATCAATAACAGTAAAATATTATCACATAGAAAAGAGCAGGTCAAGCATTATTCCTATAATCTTTTAAAAGAAGGAAGTTTCTTTTTTAGTGAGCTGCTCAAAGACCCGCTCATACCTTCTAAAGCGATAGGAAATAATGTTTTGCACTGCTAAAAATGAAGTGATAATTACGAGGGGCAAACTATCCGGCAAGTACGCAATAAAAAATGCACACAGTGATGCGGACACAACAATTGAGTACAGTAAGAAATTTGAGCGTGTAGTGTATTTCGTTGCTTCAGTCTCAAGCAAAATAGACACTACTTGTCCACCGTCAAGTGGGAGAATGGGTAATAAATTCACGCTTAGCAAGATCATCTGAATCTTTAAAAACTGCGCATCACCCGGGAATGTCAAACACATGCCAAGTACTAGCAAAACGGCTGTCGCGACAGGTCCTCCGAGCGCCACGATCAGCCGTTGCTGTTTATTTGCCAACTGCCGATTAACAAATTGCAATTCCCCTCCATACGGTAAGATAGTACAACTTCTAATTTTCATTCCGACGTATCGAGCGGCCAATACGTGTCCAAGTTCATGAAAAAGTAAAGAAAATAAGAGCATCGCATACAAGGACACACCTCCGACGATCATGAAAAATAAAAAGATTGGCAACAATACCGGATGAATACGATACTTCATTGCTGACCGCCTGACATATACGTTGCCAGCACGGTAGGCTCTAGCGGTATCCCATTGCGTTTCACGCGAATATACACCGCTTCCTCATCCATCATCGCAATCTCATCCCCAAGCCTCACAGCCGTATATGGAAGCGTCGAGAACGAGCCTACAAATCCATACGTTACCTCATCACCGTTATCGTACTGAACAGTCACCGTCTTTCCTGACTGCCTTGTATAGCCTGTAAAGACGACTAATCCGCTTCCTTGTGATGTAATCGACATAGGTTGAGTATAGGAGATGATCGCACCATCTTGATAGGGCTGGAACGATTCGTACGTCTTCAATGGATTAAATGCTGCATCACTTGATACCGTGATGACTTCATCTTCTGCCATCCAAGAAGAAACCCACTTCTTCATCACAACAAAATCTTTCCCTGTCGTCACATATTGCGTAATGGGTATATTGACTAACTGACGTTCTTCTAGTTTTGATAAACCTACAACAGACACTAACAGCACAATGGCAATGATCCACTTTGTTTTCCATTTCATCACGTCCCCTCCCTTACCTGCAGTGTATGAAAAGATGGAGAATTAAATGACGAATGAAAAAAACTCAGCACCATAAAAGGCACTGAGTTTTGAAATTGAATTATTTGCCGAACATATTTTTGATCTTGCCGAAGAAACCAGCTTTACTTTTCTCCATCGTCATCAATGGCACAGACTCACCTAAGATACGTCGTGCAATGTTGCGATAACCAATTGCAGCTGGGTTTGTCGGGTCCATCACGACAGGTTCGCCTTTATTTGAAGCAGAAATAACATTTTGATCATCCATCACGATACCTAATAAATCAATCGATAAATGCGTCGTGATTTCATTGACATCCAATGTTTCGCCACTTTCCATCATACCGCTTCTAATACGGTTAATAATCAATTTCGGCGGTTCAAGTTCTTCTTCAGCTTCAAGCAGTCCAATAATACGGTCTGCGTCACGCACAGCGGAAATCTCTGGAGTGGTTACGACAATCGCGCGGTCCGCACCAGAAATCGCATTTTTGAACCCTTGCTCAATTCCTGCTGGGCAGTCAATCAAGACGTAATCATAATCCTGTTTTAATTCTAAAACTAGCTTCTTCATCTGTTCCGGATTCACGGCACTCTTATCAGTCGTCTGTGCTGCTGGCAGCAAGAACAATCGATCCTCGAAACGTTTATCTTTCACAAGAGCTTGATGTACTTTACAACGCTCTTCCACCACATCGACCAAATCATAAATGATCCGATTTTCTAAGCCGAGAATTACGTCCAAGTTACGCAGACCGATATCTGTATCGATTAAACACACTTTTTTTCCTTGTAACGCAAGAGCGGTACCAAGATTGGCTGACGTTGTTGTTTTTCCAACGCCACCTTTACCAGAAGTAATGACAATTGCTTCTCCCAAATTATATACCTCCCTTAAATGTAGCAAGGTCCGGACGTAAATATCGGAGCTCCTGAAGACGGTCTATCGCAATCTGCCCATTCTTTTGAAGATACGCACATTCCATTTCAGGTTGCTCAGAAAGAATCGTCAATTCGTCGGTCATGATTTCGATCTTATCCGCAATTTTCAGATGCGTCGCCTCCAGCCAAGATGCAGCAATGACTGCATCTTTATTGCCTTGTGCTCCCGCATGTGCAATGCCTTTTACACGACCCAGTACATAGATACTACCGCCTGCAATGACTTGCGCACTCTGATTCACATCACCGATAATGACCAAATCGCCATCAGCCTTTACGACCTGACCCGATCGAACGATTCCTATATAGGTTTCGGACTGCTTCTCGATCAACTTTCTCTCACACTCTTTTAACGAAATGACGTCACTATGTACCTTCGAAACTCGCAAATGAGGAGAAGTATGAATGACCGATTGAATCTTGTTCATGTCTTTCTCGTCACAATAACGATGCCCCAGATGCAACTGTACTTCAGACACACCTTCAAGTACGCTGCTCTGCACTTTTTCTTTCAACTCACTTAGCAATTCGGTAAATGCACAATGGTCATCCAATCGTAAGACTAAGCCGTCTTTTGTTCCTTTTATCGTTATCAACTGTGATTTCGTCACCTACATCACCTCACAATACTTAAAAACCTGCTTGTTTTTGAAAAAATCTTTTCTCTGTAATCTGTTTGAATAGATAGCCGAACATCACGATAAATAATGAATTCGCAATCATTGTCGGAACGAGTCGACTCGTGAAGAATTCGCCAAAATCAATAGACGTTAACGCAATCACACTAGCAAAAAAGTACGACAACAATTCCAGTACCACAATCATTACTACTGATAATACCATAACCGTCACGGTATGACGCTCAATTTGTCGAATTATTAATGCCGCAACGTAACAAATCAGCGGATACATGAATGTGTATAATCCAATAATATCAATATGATACATATCATACAACAGTCCGAGGACAAATCCGTAAATAATCGCTCGCTTGCTATTATAATACGTCGCAATAAAAATTAAATAGACAATTAAGAACCTAGGCACCATGACATATAGATCACCTTTTATTTCAATCGGTGAAAACAGACTGAAAATAGGTTCCAAGAAAAATAACAGAATAGCAATTAAAGGAATGATGAATCGGATCATGACTCATCGTCTCCTTTAGTATCTGCGGAGTTGCCCCCGTCAGTCCCATCGACAACCGTCATGGTACGCTTTGCAATCATCACATGATCTAGTCGTGAGAAAGTAGCTGCTGGTTTTATATAGGCCAGTTTCGTCAGACCATAATCATCCGTGGAAACTTCGGTTACTTCCCCTATTAAAATACCTTTAGGGAAGATTCCTCCGAGACCAGAAGATATCACTTGCATCCCTTTTTTTACATTGAAGCTCGAATCTAGCCGCTTCATGATCAACTGTCCCGCAGTCCGATCGTATCCTTCGATCAAACCGAACATTTCTTCTTCGCCAACTACCATAGCCGCCACACGGAAATCGCTGTTTTCAGTCGAAATCAATTCGACTGTGGACGTGAATGGAGTCGACAAAATGACTTTCCCGATCAGACCTTGCGCCGTCATGACCGCCATATTGACGTCCACTCCAGATGTCGTTCCTTTGTCGATGATGATCTTCTCTTCCCATTGATCGGGATTGCGTGAGATCACCGTGGATTGAATCGGCTCAAATGCGCGCAGATCTTCTTGCTTATCAATGATTCCCCGCAATTTCACATTATTTGCTTTGACATCCACTAACTCCGCTTGCATGGCGGCATACGTTTCCAGACGCTCTTTTAATCGTTTGTTTTCTTCGTATGTATTAAGCATCGTATCAATATTTTCAATCAGTCCCGTTACAAAGTGGGCTGGTTTCGTAACAAGCGACTGCCCGAAACCTACGACATCCTTCACTGCTTGTTCCGGTACATTTGCATGATCTCGGTCGCGAAGTGAAAATGCAATTAATGCCACAAGGACGATTACTCCTATTAATAAAATGATTAATCGTTTATTGGAAAAAAAACGCGGCATTGCCTACATCTCCTCCAATTTATATTATGATTGAATTCTCTTAATGAGCTCTAAATTATCCAACGCCTTGCCCGTTCCAATTACAACACAGTCAAGTGTGTTTTCTGCTACGAATGCAGGCATTTTTGTTTCTTCGGAAATTGCTTTATCGAGGTTACGAAGTAATGATCCGCCACCCGTTAAGACTATTCCACGCTCCATCACATCGGATGCCAATTCAGGTGGTGTCTGCTCAAGTGTCTTTCTCATACCTTCAATAATCAAATCCATCGGTTCACGCAATGCTTTCGTGATTTCCTGCGAATTAACTTCCATCGTTTTTGGCAACCCTGTCAATAAGTCGCGACCGTGGATGTCCATCTTTTCCGTCTTATCCAAATCAAACGCCGAACCAATTTGTATTTTGATATTTTCAGCAGTACGTTCACCGATCATCAATTTATATTCTTTACGGATATACGTTATGATAGCCGAATCCATGGAATCTCCACCTACACGGATCGAAGTACTCGTCACGATGCCGCCTAGAGAAATGATGGCCACTTCCGTCGTACCTCCACCTATATCGACGACCATACTGCCGGTTGGTTCCCACACTGGCAAATCCGCGCCAATTGCAGCCGCAAAAGGTTCTTCGATCGTATACGCTGCTTTCGCTCCCGCTTGTTGTGCAGCATCAATCACCGCGCGTTGCTCAACGGATGTAATCCCATATGGCACACAAACCATGACAGTCGGCTTCGTCCAGGAAGTTCCTGTTGATTTTAACGCTTCTTTTAAATAATGACGAATCATGGCAGTTGTTGTTTCAAAATCTGCAATAACCCCTTCTCGCATCGGGCGAATAGCCACGACTGAACTCGGTGTCCGACCGATCATTGCATGGGCTTTACTGCCTACCTCTACGATTTCACCAGTCGTCGTATTTTTTGCTACGACGGAAGGTTCCCTTAGCACAATACCTTTATCCTTAATGAAAACTAGAGTATTGGCTGTCCCCAAGTCAATTCCTACGTTTCTTGATCTGAAACCAAACAAGTCAATTCTCCCTTTCTATAAAACCATCATCGGTATTCTTAAAAGCATACACCACATTATAACGGAAAGGTAACTTAATTTACAGTGTCACCACGCCGGTTTGCAAAAAACATCGAAAAAGAGACTGATTTCCCAGTCTCTCCACTTTCTTGCGATAAATTTCATGCTTTTAGATGTAGCCTTTGTCTTTTAAACTAATGAATTTCTGATCACCGATAATGATATGATCGAGCACATCCACGCCCATAATTTGACCTGCTTCCATCAGTCGTTTCGTTACTTCAATGTCTTCTCTTGAAGGTGTCGTGTCGCCACTCGGATGATTATGGGAAATAATCATCGATGCGGCCGACCGTTTAAACGCTTCACGGAACACTTCGCGCGGATGTACGATGGAAGAATTCAAACTACCAATGAAAATCGTCTGCTTATGTAGCACTTCATTTTTTACATTCAAAAATAATACCACGAAATGTTCCTGGTTCAACGACGACATATCCGTCATTAAATAATTCGCGGCATCTTCCGGTGAACGAATTTTATAACGTTCATGCGGGGCTGTCCGATACAAACGCTTGCCGAGTTCTGCTGCGGCTAATAACTGCACCGCCTTGGCTTCACCAATTCCTTTAATCTTCGTCATCTCATCCACTGTCAGCTCTTTCAAATCTTGCAAACGGTCAATCGTCGACAAGACACGGTTGGCAAGTACGAGAACAGACTCCGAGCGTGAGCCTGAGCGCAACAGAATCGCCATCAGCTCTTGATTGGATAAACTACTCGCCCCTTCCCGTATTAAACGCTCACGGGGTCTGTCAGCGATATGCACATCGCGGATCATCATTTGCGGGGCTAGATCAAGTGGCATTACGCATCACCTTCTAAAATCAGCAACCCTTCTTGACGCATACGATTGACTAGTTCACTGATCGGCAACCCTACAATGTTTTGATAATCGCCTACCATATTTTCTACAAACAGCATCCCTTGTGTTTGGATGCCGTATGCACCTGCTTTATCTGAAGCATCGCCTGATTTCACATAAGCATGAACAAGCTCTTCATCCAGCTTCCTAAATTTCACTTGAGACAAACCAGCAAATTGTATCTTCTTCTCGTTAGCAAGAATTGTCACGCCCGTAATCACTTCATGCAACTCTCCAGACAGCTCCATCAAGAAATCAATGGCTTGCGCGTCATCTTCAGGCTTCGGGAATACTCTGCCTTCTCTAACAACAATCGTATCTGCGGCAATGACAATCTCTTCTTCTGATTCAAATACCGCGCGCGCCTTTTGCTCAGACAGACGGACCGCATACTCATATGGCTCTTCTGGCGTAAACGGTAAATTCTCGTCTACTTCACTCGGTCTCACGGTGAAATCAATTCCTGCTAACTGCAATAGTTCTTTACGTCTCGGCGAAGAAGATGCGAGAACGATAGGTTTTAGACTGATAAATTTCATTGGAACAACCCCCTTTTTCATAGTGTACGCTATTCTACGCGATTTGAAAAAAAGGTAAAATTCAATTCTTCCCCCTTATAATGGGTCAAAATTGAATTTTGAAGCATGGGTCTTGGTTCGTATAATGTGCCAATAGATGTAGTCTCGCGACAGAGGAATCCTTCGTAAACGCAGTGATAGCAGTCACTTTCTTTGCAAAGTCTCCTTCGTTTTTCGCTTCTTTGCCATCCTTGGACAATTCAATTTTCGATAGATCCTCCGCGAACAAGGCATTTTTCACCGATCCGGCATCTGCGGACTTACAAGTGCCAGGTACGACTGTGATTCTTTTCTTGAATGCGTCTTCGCCTTCCTTCAAAATCACATCACTTTCTTTCAACCAGACCGCTCCCCAGACGTAGAACTGCTCTCCCGCTGGCACGATAGCCGTACTCGCGAGACTCGGATTCTCCGCTACGAAATCCGCTGCTGCCTGCTGACTGGAAAACACGCCATGCTGTTTGACAAACATTGTCTCCCCGCCCTCTGTCGCGCCTCCCTTCTCCTCTGATTTCGGCCCATTCGTCGCCACCGTCTCATTCGCCTTGTCCTCTTTCCCTCCCGTAGTCGATATCGTCAGCCCGATCACTAGTACTGCGACCAAACCGATCGCTACTCCTTGCACTAACGCCCGAATCACAATGTTCTTTGAATACGTCCTGCGGAAATTCATTCCATCACTCCACTAGTTTTCTTCCACCTTATCAAAATGAACGTAAAAAAAGACGAGACTGTTGTCGTCTCGTCCATAAACATTTACCGATTTAGTTCAACAAAGCTGTATACCAACTGACAAGCTGCGCGCCATAGAAATAAGCAATGAGTGCAGCGACCGCAATCGAAGGACCGAATGGTACAGGTGTTTTACGTCCTTGCTTCGTCTTTTTTAAGAAGATCAGTCCGACAATCGCACCTATTAGCGAAGCGAGAAACAGCGTGATTAACGTCTGCATCGTCCCGAGCACTAGGCCAATAACGAAAAATAATTTAATATCGCCACCGCCCATACCGCCATTCGACACGATCGCAATCATCAGCAACAAACCAAACCCCACTGCCGCTCCAAGCAAGCTATCCCACCAAGGCGACAGCGGACTGACAAAGCGCAAGATGAAAATCGCAATACCAAACGGCAACAAAATTTTATTCGGAATCAACATATACTTTAAATCAGATACCGTTAAAATAACCAACATTGAAATAAATAGCAATGCTATGACGAGTTCCCACTGAAATCCGAAGTGTAAGTACGCACAGACGAACAGCACACCCGTGATCAACTCCATAATGGGATAGAGAGCACTGATTTTCTCTTTACACCCTCGGCATTTCCCACGCAAAAACACGTAAGATAAAACCGGTACCAGATCCACTGCCGTCAAATTACGATCACACGTCGTACAGTGAGAAGGTGGCGACACGACGGATTCCTTCAACGGCACACGCATGCCGACGACGTTAAAGAACGAGCCAAACGTAATACCGTAAAGGAAGAAAAAACTACTATAAAGCCATTCCATGAATTGCCTCCTTACTCCGCTTTCTCAGTACCTGTCATTTTATTGATCGTTGTTGGATCGAATTTCGATGCAGGTGGCGGCGCATCTACTTTAGGTGCCTCATTTTGCAAATTGACAAGATCAGGACGGAAGTACGCATGCAATGAAATGACGACTTTCATTTCACCGATATCCGACTCCTCTTCCGTTTTCTCTGCAGTTGCTTCAAATTGAATCGCCTCTACATTTATCAATCGAATCATTTCTTCCATTTCGTAAATGAACGTATCGACTTGCTTGTATGTATCTGCAGCGAGTGTCACTTCCATCAAAACGGTTTCAAGATTTTGTACATGTTCAGGCAGTAGTTCTATATCGAATACTTCTTTAGAAAAATTAATTTCTTCTATTCGACTATTGGACTTTACTTCCGCCTTCTCTAGACGAATCAGTAAAGCATCTTCTAACGGAATGACAGGCACGATTTTTTGAAGCGGTGCAGACGTTACGGTTTCATTTGAATCTCTATTTGCCAATTGTTTTTGTAATGAAAACAGCACATCACGTTCTGAAGCAAACTGGGTCGCCGTCTGATCCTTCATTTCTCTCGCTGGCAAGTAGACGTTCGTCACCGTGTAATAGACAAGCGCAATAAGGAAAATGGAAGCCAATACGACTAAACCGATTTCCATCTGTCGTTTAGATAGATATTTATTCAACCGGATCGCCTCCTTCCGTATTCGCATCTATAGGAGGTTGCGATTCTTCAGGTGTAGGTTCTGCTTGCTCTTCTGCCGGAGCTTCCTCTTGTGGCTCTTCAATCGCATTTGGGTCTACTTCTGCATCTGTACTTGGGAGCGCACGGTCATCAACAAACTGAATGAAATAGGTAGCGAAATATCTAGGCAAGACATTCTCCCGCTCACCGACGTCCAGTTTTTCCGTCTCAATCCCTTCAAACGTCGCATCAATTACTAACGACGAAGCTTTCAATCGGGTTAAATAGAGCGCAGACTCCATCAAGTCATCAAACTGTACTTTCAATGTCACTTCGTTAGGTGCAGTGAAAGTTAGTTCTTGGAAAAACCCTCGATCAGGCAAGGCTTTCGCAAGATCCTCTAATAGGGGTTGTGTTTTATATTGATGCCCTTTCAAGAACTCTACCGTCGCTGCTAATTGTTCTTTTTCCTGACCGAATGCAGATAAACGCATCTGGGACGTTATACTTTCTTGTTGTTTCTGTATTTCGTACGTGGATTGTTGCAACTTTTGAGCCTCATCATCATATTTTTGAGCGATGAAATAAAGCACAATCCAGGTAAGGAAAGCGACTGAAAGAATCGCAACCGCTATCCAAAGAAAAGTAGCTTTCTCACGGATCTTTTCCGGCAGTAGATTTATATCAACTAACATATTACACCTCTTCTTTCAGCGCTAGACCAATCACTCGGTGGTAATCCGCTGTAACCTCGGTTCCGTCCACACAACTAATCGGCTCTTTCACTAAGGGAAGTGCTTCGATTGCTAAACGTTCTCGTACCATCTGCAATAATTGTTCTTGTTGTGTATATGTACCATTCCACACTAGATGAGTAATAGTGGAATCATTCTCCGCCAAATTAAAGCGATAGAAGTTCGCTAACTTCTCGAGTTCCATGACAATTGTAAGTGGCTCAACCTGCCGCTCCAACTCTTCGCCCGTTGCCATGCTGAGCGGTACTTCCAGTTCCATCGAGCGAATGAACAACGGATAATGTGAATAGAAAATAGACACAGTCAGACTACGACCGTGCAAATCAGCAAGGAGAATATGTTCCGATCCCTCAAAGTGGTGCACATGATGTGCCAGACGATACAGGGAAAGCGGTGCAATATCCGCCACAACAGGCTCCAATTTCACTGACTTCAGCACTTCCTCATAGGTCTGCATAATACTTTCTTTAGACGCAATTAAAATCGCTTCATTCTGCAATTTATTAGCTGTATAAGGAACGACATCAAATACCGGATCGTCAAACGGCAAATAAATCGTCGAACCAATCTCGATAAAGAAATGGCTTTTCAGCTCTTCATCCTCCACCGTGTCGGGATACGCAACACGTCGGATGATGACATATGTATCGGGCGCAAGAAACGCCACGTCACGCTTTGCAAGACTCCAATCTTTCACAACCTCCGTCAGAACATCGCGGAGCTTGTCCTCTTCGGCTATTCGGCCGTCTTGGATGACGTGTTCCGGTAGCAGCATCTCTTTTGCAGTGTCTAGTACGATTGGATCTAGGGACTTTATTCGCACGTACCGAATTGCGTCGTCGTCAAGAGTTAATGAGTGGACACGCTTTTTTCGGCTGAGTGTAGGCATAGAAAGTTTGGAAAGCGGGCGTTTTAAATTGGATAATATAGACATGAACGAACTCCTTCCAGGCAAGCAAAAGCAAGGTGTGTAGTGATAATCTTCTAGCTTACAAGTTACAAGTAGTATAGCAAACGTTATTATAGAATGAAAGATTAGTAGCAAACGCCAAGAATATATTGCGCGATTTCAATTGCTAACTGAGATACCAGGCAAAGTACCACATTTTATAGTTCGAACTTTGTTAGATCTATCAATATTTATGATCATTCGTATCAACTAATTAATTTTGTAATTAGACTTAAAAATTTCAAAAAGACTCTGAAGAGAATAATCTCTACAGAGCCTAGTCTTTAATATAATCTAAAACTATTTATTATCTGGTTACTACAACAGTTCCAGTTGTGCCTTTCACAGCAGCGTCTGTAATATTTTTTACAGTTGAAGAATTAAACTGAACTGTTACACCTTTATTAGCAGCCGTTCCAGAAATGGTATTTCCAGTACTGTCAACTTTTGTTACAGTTGCAGCTACTGCACCGGTACCAGTAAAGCCACCAGCATCTTCTAGGAAGCCACCGCTAATTAAATCAGCTTGTGTAACTGTTTTCGCTCCATTTTCAGCGAAGTACATTTGTGCAGCTGCCAAAACATTCTGTCCATCAGCCTTCAAAGCATTAACTTTAGAATTCGTAATAATATTCCCAATAGCCGGCACTGCAATCGCAGCAATAATCCCCAAAATAACGATAACTGCAAGCAACTCGACAAGCGTCAAACCTTTTTGATTTAATTTCTTCTGCATAAACTTTTTCATGTCATTTCCCCTTCTTGTTTTTTCTTACTCTATGAGTATAGTATACCAGAGGCACTAGGAGATTAACACTAGTTTAATAGAAAAAATTAAAATATAGTTAACTTTTGTTATTTCTGTTACAAATTATCTATCTGCTCAAACATGCTAAACATCGGCAACATGATTGCCAAAACTATAGTCCCAACTACCGCTGTTAAGAATACAATCATTAAAGGCTCTATTAAAGCCTTTAAGCGGTCTGTAGCTGCTTCTACTTCTTTCTCATAAAAATCCGCAACTTTGGCCAACATAGAGTCTAAAGAACCAGTCTCTTCTCCAATTGCAATCATATGAGGAATTAACGGTGGGAATGCCCAGTGATTTAACATAGGTTCCGTCAAGGATCCGCCTCGTTCCATTGATACTCTAGACTCACCAATCACTTTTGAAATAACTTCATTTCCCACAACTCTTTCCGTCATAGACAATGCCTGTAAAATTGGTACAGAGCTTGAAAACATGGAGCTTAATGTGCGCGTCATCATAGCGAGTGAAGACTTTTGTGCAATGCTACCAAATATAGGTAGTCTTAACAAGATTGTATCTAAAATGTATTTTCCCTTCGGATTGCTTCTGAACAATACATACCCCACAACTAAAACTGAAACAATAAGAATTAACAAGTACCAGTAGTTTTCAATCCATTCACTCGCTGCCATTACAGCGCGAGTTAGCCAAGGTAATTGCCCCCCCACGCTATCAAACATATCAACAAACATTGGTACGACGAACCATAAAAGAAAAATAACTACTGCAATAGCTATTATTCCAACTACGACTGGATATGCCATAGCAGACGTAACTTTCTGTCTCGTACGATACGCTTTTTCGAAATGCTCCGCTAGTTGATCCAATGATTCATCAACTGTACCTGAAACTTCTCCTGCCGCCACCATGTTCAAAATCAATGGTTCGAACACTTTGGGATGTTTTCCAAAAGCTATGGATAACGCGGTCCCTGTACGTAAATCTTCCTGAACTGCGGTCAAAATCTTTCGAAAAGCCGCCTGCTCCACTTGCATCGATAAAATCCTCACCGCATCCACAATCGTAACCCCCGCTTGAAGAAGCGTAGAAAACTGTCGCAAGAACATAATCAATTGATCCCGCTTAACCGGACTACCAATCGTAATATCTTTCGTCAGCATCGTTTCTTTCTGTTCGACAAGACTGACCACACGAATCCCTTGCTCTTTAAGCTTAATCGCCGCATCTCGCTTATTCGTAGCGGTCACCGTACCACGGCGAATTGCTTTCGCATCTCGCCCTTCATATGTAAAACGAGCCACTCTTAATCATCCCCTTGCATAAACGGCAATGCAGCTTCATACGAAATGATTCTCTGTTCCATCAAATTCTTTACGGAGTGATCCATCATATGCATTCCAAGCGCACGGCTAGTCTGAATGACGTTCGGAATCTGGTGAATCTTCTCAGACCGTATTAGGTTAGACACAGCGGGATTATTAATCATAATCTCTGTCGCCGCTCGTCTTCCTTGTTTATCCATTGTCTGGAACAAACGCTGGGAAACGACTGCCTTTAAAACACCTGCCAACTGCACACGAATTTGCGCTTGTTGCCCATGAGGAAATACGTCTATAATTCTATCGATTGTCGAAGCGGCACTCCATGTATGTAAAGTCGCGAGGACTAAGTGGCCTGTTTCCGCAGCGGTAATAGCCGTAGAAATCGTCTCCAAATCACGCATCTCACCTACTAATATGACATCCGGATCTTGACGCAAAGCAGCACGTAAGCCATCCGCAAATGACAGCGTATCAAAACCGACTTCTCGTTGATCGATAATAGAAGTACCGTGCGCATGCATATACTCAATTGGATCTTCTAATGTAATAATATGCTTTCGCATCGTTTCATTCATATAACGGATCATTGCCGCGAGTGTCGTAGACTTACCTGAACCCGTTGGCCCCGTTACTAATATTAGGCCTTGGGCTGTGTCAGACAAGCTCTTCAATGTTCCCGGCATATTCAAATCATCGATCGTAGGGATCTTGGTAGGAATCGTCCGAAATGCTAATGAAATCGCACCGCGTTGTTGGAATGCGTTGACACGAAAACGAGAAACACCAGCGATTTCATATGAATAATCAATCTGTCCAGCTTCTTTAAACGCTGGAATCATCTTTTCTGGAATCGTTTGATAGGCAATTTCTTTTGTATCTTCTTCAGTCATAATGGTTTCACCGAATCGTTTCAAGTCACCATGAACTCGGAAAACCGGGGGCACGCCAACAGTTAAATGAATATCCGACGCTTTGATCGTAAAGGCTTCAGTTAGTAATCGATCAATTCTTTCAGTCACCTCAAACACTCCTAATCTATCAAGGCCACTCTCAACACTTCTTCAGTAGTTGTAATGCCTTGCTTCACTTTTTCCAAACCATCATCTATCAGGAATATCGTTTTGCTTCTCTGTGCAATATCACGGAATACTGTAGGTGCTGCGTTACCATTAATCGCATCGCGCATTTCCGCGTTAATGACCAATACTTCATGTATCGCAATCCGCCCACGATATCCTGTCATATTACATGCAGGACAACCGGAACCGCGATGGATCGTCTCTATCGTTTTCCCACGTTTAGCAAAAATCTCTTTTTCACGATCAGTCGCTTGCTGTGTGGTACCACAGTCTCGACAAACACGACGAATTAATCGTTGAGCTACGATCGCATTGAGTGAGGCAGTCAAAAGGAAAGGCTCCACCCCCATATCCAGCAATCGTGATATCGATGCAACTGAGTCATTCGTATGAATGGTGCTCAATACTAAGTGTCCCGTCAACGATGCACGGATCGCGATTTCCACTGTTTCTTTATCCCGGATTTCCCCGACCATGACAATATCAGGATCTTGTCGCAAAATAGAACGTAAACCTGTCGCAAACGTTAATCCCACATTAGCATTCACTTGAATCTGATTAATTCCTTCCAGCTGGTACTCGACGGGATCTTCTATCGTAATAATATTTACTTCTTCACTATTCAATCGATTCAAAGCTGCGTATAACGTAGATGATTTACCCGAACCAGTGGGGCCCGAAATTAACACGATCCCATTCGGCTTTTCAATTTCTTTAAGGAAACGCTGTAGATTCGTTGGACCAAAACCAAGCTTCGTCATATCATTCAATGAGCTGCTCAAGTCCAAAATACGCATTACGACTTTTTCACCAAAAACTGTCGGTAAAGTCGATAACCGTAAGTCGATCGGACGGAAATCAATCATTACTTTGATGCGCCCATCCTGTGGCATGCGTGATTCCGTAATGTTCAAATTTCCCATGATTTTGATTCGGGCTAGAAGCATTGACTGCATATGCTTCGGTATGACCCGTTCAGTCTGCAGTTTCCCATCAATTCTAAAGCGGATGATGACTTGATGTTCTTGAGGATCAATATGAATATCACTGGACTTCATAGAAACTGCACTAGAAATAATCTGGTTCACTAGACGCACAACTGGAGAATCATTATCAACGATATCCTCTTGTTGTTCTGTCTGACTTGCAGTGGTTTCCGGTTCTTCAAACAGCAAGTCATCAAATAATTCATCATCATAATATCTAGTAATCGTTCGATTAATATCATCTTTAGACGCAATCGCAGTTTCGATATGGAAACCTGTGGATAGGCGTAAGTCTTCAATCGTGTTGTAATCCATTGGGTCTGCCATCGCAACGAATAATTTATCTCCATCTTTTTTCAACGGAACAATCATCTTCTGCTTCGCTAAACCTTTAGGAACTATATTAAACAACTTCGGATCAAACGGATAACGGAACAAGTTGACGTGAGGAATTCCGAGCTGGAACTCCAACACTTCAATCAACTGTTGTTCCGTAATATACCCGCGCTGCAATAACGCATCACCAAGTCGCTCATCGCGCGATTTTTCTTTCAACGTACTCATTAACTGCTCGTCCGTCAGCAAGCCGGATTCTATTAATAAATCCCCAAGACGTTTTCTAGTTGTCGCCATCTGCACCCTCCTCTATCAATCAATCGGATTACCATTTTTGTCGACTTCAATAAGATTACCACCTTTATCGTAATCATATTTCACATCATCTTTCCCATTAGAACCATTCGAGTTACTTGAACTATTTCCATTACCTGATCCACCGCTATTCGTACCATTACTTGAAGAAGAGCCGGTAGTACCCGATCCGCCACCATTTGAAGTAGACGATCCATTTCCGTTAGATGAATTAGACGGCTTATCTGTGGATCCATTACCTGAAGAGTTTCCGTCAGTATGGCTAGAATTACTATCTACATCACTAGTAGGAACTTTCTCCACTACTTTTTTTAGACTATGTCGTTCAATAATTGGTTTCGGTGCATAGAAATCAATCGACACGTCTTCAATTTCTTCCAATGAACCATTCAAAAGAATATTCCGTTTAACCGCAACTTCCATGCCTTTCTTGCCTGTATCCACTACTTCAACCGCACCTGCATTTACAAATGCGCTATAACGAATAACCGTTTTAGGATCATACTTTGTGATTTTCTCTACCTCGGTATCGTAACGATGCACAAATGGTAGACCTTCAACCGACAGCTCCAATTGAGAGCCTGTCCAATCCGTACGAATCGTGAAGACTGTTTGATTAGGGTTCGTAAACAGGAAATCCAAATCGAGCTTACGATTGATCGCTGCTTCAAAGCCTGGTTCAACGCCCACTGGTAATTCAGAAGAAATATTTCGTTCATCTATTACCCAATTCGTCTGCAATGCCGCTTTATACAAAAGGGAAGCCATAATAGTCATCTGTAAATCTGTCGCACTAGCAGACTCTTTACCACTCAAATATTCACGGAATGAAAACGTAGAATTCGGCTGAATCTCTAAACCATTCAAGTCTTCCATTACTAAACGCAAACCTTTTGCTAGTTCATCCACTTCATATGTAGCAGAAGCAATGACTTGTTTCTGCTCGTATACTTCAGGTATAAAACTCGCTATATATACTTGCTGTGGCATAATACCACTCCGTAGCTGAACTTCTAGTTGGGCAGCTATTTTCTCCACGTCTTCTTCACTGAATGAAAGCGAATTAAAATTTTGTTTCATCACCGTACGTAGCCCTTCGCGGGAGACATTTGCGATTAATGAATTATCCACTCCACTTTTTGCTTCGTTTAGTGTTGCATCTGGATCGAAACTTACTACATCTGCTGGAACATCTACTTGAAGATCTTGCACAATCAATTGCACGGACAAGTTCTGTTCAAGCTCTAAAAAATTATTTACTAGCTTCTCTTTCGCATCTTTACGATTATGCTTTGATATGTCAAACGGCCCTGCATATGTGTGTTTACTAAACTTTTTAAAGTTTGAGAGGAAGCCGTCGCCTGCGTAAGCTTGTTGGGCGAAAATTGCGGAGCCTACAAGTAGTAGAGCGCCTAGAAAAAGGAATATTTTGTATACGTTTGGTTTCAATAGTTATCGCCTCGCAATGTCATATCTAGTTTTTGTAATATTCTACTTCTATTTCGGGCTTCTCCCAAACAGGTTCAATTAAATTGGGTGTATCCGGATTAGTTGAAGAGTTACCACTACTCTCGCAATTTTTAAACAAGATACTAGGATTACTTTTATAATCCGATTCTTTAATAGCGATATACCGGCTATCGTTTATAGGATAATTTTTTGTGCCGTCTCGTAATACAAAATAAATTTTACTTGTAGAATCAATTGTTATTTGATTCAAATAAACATTTCCACCTACGCAAACTTTCGAATTATTTGTTATGGATTGTTTCCCCGAATTGGGTTCCCAGTTGCCTTTAACTGCGAGGGTACTTGACGAATTGATATTCACTTGTTTCTTAGGAACAAAATTACCTCGAATACCGATAAAACTTCTATTTAATTCAGCATGTTCAACTATGAAATGACCGAGAGACAGGAGATGAAGTGAATCTGTATTGTTCATATTCTTCACTGAAATATTGCCTTTAGCGTATACATTGATATTCTTCATTTTATTCATGTTGAATGGACCGATCTCGCCTTCGAGATAAATAGAAGTATTCTTATAGTCCATTCCAAGGTTACCGTTATTACCTTTTACAGCATTAACGGCGAAATATATAGCTGGACCCTTAAAGTTGGTAATATTTTCAACATCTGTTTCTAAACAAGCATTCACTGAAGGACATTTTACAGTGGGTTTATTGATAAAGGGTAGTTTTCCGGTCTCAAACCAGTCTAATTTTTCAACTCCACTACCTTGCTGCCCCGATCCCCCAGCTTCGGTTTGATCTACGTTGCATTCTGGCATAACAAAACTTAGTGTGAATTCCAAAGGTTTGTCAGTTGTATTATATTTACCAAAGATCTCTCCAGTAATCTCTACCGAATATGTGGTTATATCTTTTTTTATGCTGATTGAGCCACTAGTAAACTTATAATTTTCCTCAGCTAAATCAACAGGAGTGATAGTATGATTATTCAACTGTTTCCATAGTTCATCTATAGCATCTATTCTTTTTTGTTTCGCCATGTTCCTAATAGCTTCTGGTTTATTGGGTTCTTTACTATTATTTATTTGTGCTTTCTCTGCTAAAAATTTATCGTTATACATCTTCCAAATGCTCGTTTTAACAGAATTGTATTTATTTATATAACTCCATTTATAATAATCTACGCCCATTTCAGCCGCCATATATGCTAGATTATTCGAATCAACAATCTTTTCTTGTTTCGCATTACTAATTGAACCTCTCATAAACAGAGCACTTGTGATCAAGATTAGGACAATTGCCAATAAAACAATTACCAATGCATACCCGTTCTCATTCTCTCGATTGTTCATAGTTATCAACCTTTCATCAGGTAGATCTTTTATATCTGGATGCTATTAGTGGAAAGGTAATACTTAACTTAGTATTTTCTGGAGAAGTTATTTTAAATTTCTCAATCTCCAAATCTTCAAAATCTGCTTCAATATCATATCGAACCCCTTCTGGTGATATCATTTGATCACCCATACTGTATATAAAACCCTCACTAATACTAAATCTTTTTCTATCTTGAGATTTTTCAATCTGACAATTTTCTACACTGACGTTATTAGGTGTAATGACAAATTCGTATTCTTTACAGGTACGATGAATCCTAAGAATTTCAGTAGAAATATAATTACCTTCTTGCTGTAACCTTAATTTATTGGTTTCTAAAACACTGGAACGTGAACTAATAGATATTGTTGTCCATATCAAACCGGTAACCAGAGTCACTAACAAGAGTGTAGCTAACACTTCGACGAGTGTCATTCCCTGTTCATTTTGTTTGATGATAAGCCCTCCTTTAATCTACAGTTTTTTCCATGTAACCGAATGTTTCACTAATTTCACGCTCTCCTTTAAATACGGCAATATGAATTCGATACAATTCGACCTCACCTTTTTGTGTTGTAGGCAAGTCGGATTTCTTTTTACAGGTTACACGATATGTGAAAATAGGTTCTTCCTTATGGCTGTATTCATAAACAATATGTCCGGGCTTTGTTACGAAATCCTCTTTAATATTCTCCAAATCATCATTTCTATTTAAAGGTAAAGGATTTTCCTTCCAAACTAGCAATTCTTTTTTTGCTAGACTAATCGTTTCTAACTTTGCTTCAGTTTTTGAATTTAAATTACTCATCTGAGGAAATATCGTCATAAAGCTAATAAAAATAATACCAAGTATAGTTAGTGCGGCTAATATTTCAACCATCGTGAAGCCTTTATCATTTTCATACTTCATGACAACATTCTCTCCTCTATTAACATTCATCATTTTATCCTACTAAAACTAAATACCTTACTATAAACATAAAAGTCTATAAAACCAATTTTATTAAGCCTATTGTCTCATTAAACTACTTAATAAGTAAAGAGAGCCAACAACTACCTTTATGTATTTTTTCGAACATTTTACATCCACTTCTTCAAATGAAATCACACGACTTGCCTCTATAGGACAAACCGCTTGCAAATCCTCCGCTTTCGCAGCCTGTGCATGCGGAAAATCCACAAACGTAAAACTATTCGCAAGTGGTGCTAAAATCTCCAACGTAGCTTGATAGTCTTTCGTATTCAACATCCCCACAACCCAGTCCACTTTCTCTCCTGGAAATTGCTCCTTGATCGTACGTACTAACATACGCGCGGCCGCAGGATTGTGAGCCCCGTCAATATAAACGTGATCTGCAAGCTTTTGGAATCTAAACGGCAAGGCTACATTGGCTAAAGCTTTAGCCACATGATCTTGTTTCAATGGCACTCCCGCCATTGATAAAGCTTCTATAGCAACGGCAGAATTAATCGCTTGATGGGGTCCTTTCATATTACGCTCGGGAATCTCAAATGTAGATATACCACTGAAGATTTCAGTAGTCTCTTGTTTCATTGTGAATTCTTCGTCATATGCGCGCACCAAACTTTTATTCGTCTTCGCCTCTGCCAAGACAACCTCTTTCGCCTCTTGTAGCAATTCTCCTATAACGACTGGAATATACGGCTTAATAATGCCCGCTTTATGTGCGGCAATCTTTTCAACTGTATCTCCAAGAAATCCCGTATGATCTAGCGCAATCGATGTAATGACCGAGACTAAAGGTGTCACAACGTTCGTGCTGTCGTATTTACCACCCATCCCCGTCTCAAGTAAAACATAATCAGGTTCTGCGTTACGGAACGCCAAAAACGCCGCCACCGTCAGCAATTCAAAGTCCGTCAGCATCCCACTTAATCCTGCTGCTTTCATTTCTTCAAACACATATTCTAATTCCTCATGAGTAATCGGTTTCCCATTGATCCGAATTTGATCATGTACATCCAGTATGGCGGGTGAAGAAAATACGCCAGTCTTAAATCCATGCGCTTGTAAAACTGCTTCCATTACCGCAATCGTCGAACCTTTACCGTTCGTACCTGCCACATGAATAATTCGCAAATCTTTCTCCGGGTTCAAGATATTCGCCAAAGCCTCTTCTATCGCATCCAATCCCGGTTTAATCTCGTTATCACTCATTATGTCAAATTGTTTTTTATATTCATCAAGTTTTGGAATCAAAGAAAATCCTCCTGTGCTAAAATTAAGTTATAGATCTAGTATAGCAAAGGTGGCGTTAGGATTGAAAAGTTGTTGGGTGATTTATAATGGTAGTTTAACAAGTGATAAATTCGCTGATCAAGCGCGGCTTGTGCAGGAGGCGGCAGAGCGAGCCGGAGTACAGGCGACGATCTTAAAAAATTATGAAGTGCTGATGGACGCGCAAAATCAGATAAAAGATGCTCCTGATTTTGTCGTTTTCCTCGATAAAGATACATTGCTTGCACAGTATTTAAAAAATGTGGGAATCCCTATCTTCAATGATCCTGAAGTTATTGAAACATGTGATAATAAAGCCAAGCAGTATCTTGAACTTGCAAAGCATGGTGTCGCGATGCCGAAGACAATCATCGCACCGAAGGTTTATCCAAATTTCACGATTACGGATAGCGGTTATTACGAGAATGTCCTTGAAACGCTTGGCTTGCCTATGATTATTAAAGAAGGTCATGGCTCATTTGGTATGAAAGTGTATTTGATCGAGACGAATCAAGCTTTCTACGAGAAAGTCGATGAGTTGCGTGGCGTAGATTATGTCTTTCAAGAGTTCATTGAGACGAGTAGAGGGCGGGACTTACGCGTCAATATAGTGGGCGATCAGGTCATTGCGGCCATGTATCGCCATTCAGAGACAGATTTCCGGGCGAACATTACGAACGGTGGTGTAGCTGAAGTGGTGGAATTGACATCCGCACAAAAAACACTCGCTATGGAAGCAGCAAAAGCAGTTGGTGCGGAATTCGCTGGAGTGGATTTATTATTCGGTGTGGATGAACAACCTCTCGTTTGTGAAGTTAACGGCGCAGCGCATATCCGGAACCTCTTGAACGTCACCGGTATCAATGTCGCGGATGCAATGATTGCGTACATATTGGAGAAGATTAAATGAAAGGCGCAGTCTACTATAACGTGAAGGAAGTAATGAGGAATCAAGCATTTATCGACGATCTTTTGAAAGAAGCAAAATACTTAGATATCGAATTGAAGTTAATCACTGATTCACCTACCGAGCCACTAGATTTCATTTTATTCCGAGATCGTGATCCTAATTTAACTTTGAAATTGGAACAAGCAGGTTATCGCATGTTTAATCGAGCGAGTGTGCAGAAAATCGCTAATGATAAACTGCGCACATTTGAACTTGCTACTCTACTTGGCATTTCCGTCGTCCCCACATTCAAAGCGGACCAACTTCCTACGTTGCCTTTTGTACTGAAAACTCGCGGAGGCCATGGTGGTAGCGAAGTATTTCTATGTGAATCTGTTCAACAAACTGAGGATATTCTAAATCAGTTCGATCACAATGAACTAATCGCGCAGCCCTTCATCGAATCGAATGCAACAGATGTTCGAGTATTCATGCTCGGCAATGAAGTATTAGGTGCTGTAAAACGATCTGGGGCGAAAGATTCGTTCAAATCCAACTTCACTTTAGGTGGCACTGTTGAAAAATATACGTTGAACGACACTGAAACCAATCAAGTTCAAACGATTTCCCGGGCAATTTCTAGTGACTATATTGGCATTGATTTCATACTTCCAATTACAGGCGGCTGGTTATTGAATGAAATCGAGGATCCCGTTGGCGCCCGTTCACTCTATCAAACACACGATTTTTCAGTTGCCAAGAAATTATTGGAGTATGTCAAAAATCAATTGGGTGTTGAATGATGAGAAAACGCTATACTAATTTGGATGACGTAGATACGAGTAAATCAGTTAGTGAAATGATTCGTTGGCAGAAAGAACGTAATGAAAAAAAGAAAGATTTACGGATCGTAATCGAACAAGCACCGACTAAAGAAATAGAAAAGCTCGTAGCCAATCGATCCGAAGCAACCATTACTTGGATTGGGCACTCCACATTTTTGATTCAAATTAGCGGCCTTAATGTGATTACTGATCCAGTTTGGGCAAAACGGATGGGATTTCAGAATCGATTAACGGAACCAGGAATTGCACTAGATGAATTGCCAGAGATTGACGTTGTGGTTATTTCACACGGACATTATGATCATTTGGACTTCGGCACGATCAAACACCTAAAAGGCAAACCTATATATTTTGTTCCTATTGGCTTACGGAGAAAGTTCCAAATTAGAGGAATTAAAAAGGTCATCGAAGCAGAATGGTTTGATTCATTTGTGTTTGAAGGCCTGAAATTCTCGTTCGTTCCTGCGCAACATTGGACGAAACGGACATTGACGGATACGAATACTTCTCATTGGGGTGGCTGGATTATCGAAAGTGCTGAGCAATCGATTTATTTCGTTGGAGATACGGGATATTTCCGTGGATTTTCAAAGATAGCGAAGCAATTCACTATTAACACGGTGATCATGCCGATCGGGGCGTATGAGCCAGAATGGTTTATGAAGGAAAGTCACCTCACACCTGAGGATGCAGTGAAAGGTTTTTTGGAGGTAGCTGGTCAAACATTTATACCGATGCATTACGGAACTTATCATTTAGCTGACGATACTGGACCCGAAGCGCTTGAAAGACTGAATGCTGAGTGGAACAGATTGCAGTTAAATGAAGATCAATTAAAGAAGTTGCTTATTGGCGAGACGTTATGGTTATAAAAAATAGAGACTACCGCAGAAAGTCATTTCACAATGATTTTTTGTGACAGTCTCTTTTAAGCAAGGGGTTGAAATCCATTTAATCTCTAGCATTGGATTTAGCAAAGAAAGCCGTCATGAGTGATAAAAAGATTGGTACAATACTCCATAAAAGAAATTTCCAATTACTCGTTACCAATGATAAAACCAAGAAAAACATGAATGCTAGAATCGCAATAATAACAGCGTGCTTTTGAATTTCTTTCATTTTCTATCCTCTTTCTAATAGTGCTACTGCCACAACAAGGTCAAAAAGAAATCCCAATACTTGAAGCACCTCCAAGAGGAAGTAAAACTTACGATTGAAGAAGTACATAATGAATGTTTTATCTCAAGTGATCACCCGATGACAAAAAACATTATATATCTTTTATTGCCTTCTCTACTGGTGATCAAGTTCAAATCATCAAACAGTATCCTGAGTGGAGTTTCCAAACACGCCTACCAAAACGAAAACATGGCACTTTATTTTGGTACAATACCCAGTTCGGTTTGTTATATCAATTTATTTAAAATGTAAAAAGTGCTTCTCTCTATCCATTATCTCTGAAGAAGTCTATCGTTTGGTTACAGGTGACATAAGCCAATTCTTCATTGTATGCAAAAGCGTAGGGATCACTAAATCCGTGTAGACCTTCATACATAAATACATCTACGTTCGGCTTCTCTAGTTTCAAAAGCATTTCATTGACATCAAATGACCTCTCAGCATTTGGAAAATACAATAACGTCGGACAAGTTGGATTAACACCTACATAATCCCGAATTCGCGATCCATAGTATCCAATGATCCCATCAACGCATTCTTCCTCACTGCATAGCCAAGCAATTGTCGCCCCCACACTAAATCCAAGGATAAATACTTTTACATACCGATTTTTCATATCCATTAGTAGCTCTTTAACCTTATGTGCGCTATTTTCAAAACCTGCACGGTCCATGAAGTTTCCATAAGCTAACTCTTCCTGCGAATAATCAAAAGGGATTTCCTGCGGTATCAGATTGGGACAGATCACATCGAAGCCTTTCTCAGACAACGATTCACAAATGTCTTTCATAAATTGATTTATTCCGTAGATTTCATGAAGAACTATGATACAAGTTTCAGAAGTAGATTTCTTTTCAATCATTCATTTTCTCCTCACGTAATTCATCCTCATATCCACTCACGAAACTGGTTTACTAAAAGTTACTGATTCCATTATGAATATGGCTACAAGCGCTGATCCTACTTTTTTCATCATATCGAAACCCTCTTTTCTAGATCGTGCCCTGTACAATTATATTTCTTCTTTATTACCATAACTCTCATAAGCAAAATATCCACCTAATAAACCTAATGAAGCACCTAAACTAAAGGCAAATCCTAACGAAATAGGAGAAATCATACTGATTAGTAAACCCACTATACAACCGGCCAACATTCCAAGAGGTATCAAACTATCCAACAATGTCTGAGAACTCTTCGATTTTTTCTTAGGCATCGCACCTTGCTTCGTTTTCTGATCCAGTCTCTTAATGACAAATACCACAATAAAGCCCGCTATTATAATCGGTAATACTATGCCTAGAATTTCAATAACTGTTTGCATAACTATTCTCCTCTTTATCAGCACCTATAATTATATTATGTAAACTAGAATGAAAGATTTTTAATTTTTCTTAGTATAAAACTTATCCGAATCCCACTCGATATTCACCGTAGTCAATTCCTCTTTATCAGGTATTCCATATTATTTATTAGCGTAACAAGTGAAGACATGATCTCATTTCGCTTTGCAGAGCACATTGTGCATGCGATTGCTGATCTGTAAAAATTAAAAAATCATTTATCTACTTTTTCAAACAACTCCATTCTCGAGAATCGAAAACGTCTTGTGTTCACAATCAATCTCCGCCATCGCCCCATACGGTAAAATAAACTTAGGTTCCGTATGACCAAAGTTCAAATTATATAAAATAGGTAGCTGCTCCAACTGATACTCTTTCATCACTTTAAGAATTTCCACTTTATATTCCTTATAATATTTCTCATCTTGCGGTTTTCCCAAAATAATTCCATTCGCTTTTTGCAAAATTCCTTGCGCAGCATAATTTCTTAGCCAGTATCGAATCAAATTAGGGGCAGGCTTTTCTTCTGATGTTTCAAAGAACAGGATACTATCATTCCAGTACTCTGTATCCGGCCAAAGTTCCGTCCCTTTCGCAAACTCCAACACTTCCATACAGCCACCGATCAGTCTGCCTTTTACAGTACCGGAACCTTGAAGCAACTCATAACCCGTATTTTGATTCATCGTGCGACGTATATGTTTATTCGGTTCAATCCATTCTAACCGCTCACTTGTCCAACTTTCGGCAGGTTCAATCTCACCGATTATTTCATTGGAAAAGAGAGTCCGGTTTACCATTTCGACTGTATAAGGGTTCATCTCCACATTTTCGGCGAAGTCCGTTAAAATAGCCGGCCCGTAGAAAGAGGAAATACCTGCCTTATGGCAAAATAAATGAGATATCGTGACATCAGAGTATCCGATGAATATCTTCGGATTGTTTTGTATTACTGTAAAGTCCACATAAGGAAGCAAGCGAATACTGTCTTCTCCCCCGATATTCGCAAAAATCGCTTTAATGGAAGGGTCGCGAAATGCCGTCATCAGATCTTCAGCACGCGCTTTGGGGTTCTGATAAAGATAGTCGGCTCCCTTTAAACTGTTTGGCATCGGAACTACTGTCAATCCAAAGACTTCCTCTAGCCTTTTTACACCTTGTTTATAACGCCACTTAAGCTCCGGTTCACCCGCGCCTCCCCATGATGGACTTACCGTCGCGACTGTATCTCCCCGTTGAAGTGTAGTAGGTTTTGTCAGCATATTAAGCCTCCTTTTGATTGTCTTTCTTGACAATGTTAAACTTTCCTGTTTTCATACATCACTTGATACCGGTCGATATAAACATCGTGGCATCCTCGTTTACGAAAATATTGTTTCCGCTATAGAAGTTTCTAATTTCAATATGGATAAAACCTACTTCTGTTAACAACTGCTTCAACTCTTCATGTACAAAACCATTATGAACTTTAGGATGATTCACTTTATCATTTTTCTCAAAATCGATAATAATTAATTTACCGCCATCAGTGAGAGAATTATATAATTCTTGTACGATCTTTTTGGTATCCGGAACATGTAGAAGAACCAATGATACTAACACAATATCTGCCTGAAGTGTCGGACTTTCCTGAGTGAAATCAGTATAAAGAACTTTTGCATTTGTAATATCATTGCGAGAAATTTTAGCCTGTGCTACTTCCAACATCTGCTGTGATGAATCTACTAGCAAAATTGACTCCACCAAGTCCGATAATGCTAAACCAACGAGTCCTGTACCGCTTCCATAATCAATTAATGTTTTGGAACGACTGTGTTGTATTTCAGGCTTTACTTCTTTCACTACTATCTTGGCTAATTCCTGCCGTTCTGCAGTATCATACCTTTTTGCCATTTGCTCGAAAAGATTTTCCTCCATGCTTCACTCTCCAAATTCATTTCTCTATCCTCTTTAATATATGTGCGTTGCAACTTTCAGGGGAAAGCGCATCTTTATTCTCCTATTTGTAATAAATATCTTTTTTCCACTTGCATATAGTCCACAATTAACACATCATCGCGTTCATTTGTCACATAGATCTCGGCTCCGTCAGGGACATGCTTCGCCATGCCTTCAGAAACCTCACCAAGCTTGTCCCCTTTAGTCAATTTTTCAAATTCAGTCCAGTCAATATTTGTTTTATACACCTTGCCGTCATACTCCAACAAATCAGCAGTCGGATCTTGTTTCAATACTTGTTTCTTCGTTAAATATCCACCCTCTTGCTCCCCTGGGCTGCTAGCACAAGCCGCAAATGCACCTGATAATATAAGCATCAATAAAATAACCGCGATACGCTTCATCATACACCTCCTGACTTTCAGTTCTGATTCAGTTTTGTATTACATCATAGAAGCTTTGAGATAAATATAAACAATGAACATTACAGGAATAAATGTGATAAGTAATCCGATAGCCCGTCCCTTTTTCTTCAATTGCAAGACGAGACCAATTGCCCAAATAGCTGCTAAACCAAGTATCATGAAATTATTGGTGGAACCTTCCCCCATACCGCTGATTCCAAAACCTACCACACTATTTATTATTACGAATACACCCGAAAGTAGATTCACTGCAATCCATATGATCCGTTTCAATAACCTTCCACCCCATTTCAGTCAAATCACTAGCACCATCTGAACTGTCTTCATTGGATGCCCAGCAAAATCCTCATCAAATTTTTTAACCACTTTAAATCCTTTCGCTTCATAAAACTGCAGTCCTATCCTATTTTCTTTCTCCACCTCTACTATAATTTCTGTTGAGTCCGCAAGCTCATCCATACCTCTCTTTAACAACGCTGTCCCCATACCTTTGCGCTGTTTGTCGGGATAAAAATATATCGCGCGCAGTTCCACTCTGCCTGTTTCATCTGCAGGGGAAAAATCCACAAATCCAGCTACTTCACCTTCAGTCTCCGCAACCCACATATGTGAACTACCCAAACGCTTCTTCAGCATCTCGTCACTATACGCCACCCGGAGAAAATCATCCTGTATCTCCCGGGGAATAATCGCCGCATACGTAGCACGCCAACTTTCCACCGCGATATCACGCACAATCACAATATCCTTTTCCCCCATCTCGCGAACAAAAAAATCCATATACACCCTCCCACCTTGATTCTAAATATTGTGAATTCAATTATACCCATAACTATCCAGTAATACTATCCATAGGGTATTACTGGATGTTATTAAGATTATTTTTGGAGAGTAAATTTTGACTTCAGTTTGGGTTTAAACTATTTCTTCTTCCCACACAATGCAAAAAGCCCACTCAACAGCATCACACTGTCGAATGGGCTTTAACTATCTATACACCAATTTAAATCTCCTTCAGTTCAGCAATACGACGCTCAACTGCCGCATACTTCTCCAAATAATCCTTCTCTTTGGCACGCTCTTCCTCAACAACCGACTCAGGCGCTTTGGCAGTAAATCGTTCATTCGACAACTTGCCCTGAACCCGCTTCACTTCACCTTGCCACTTGCCAAGCTCTTTCGTCAAACGAGCCAACTCTTCCTCAATATCAATCAATCCCTCAAGTGGTAAGTACAACTCTGCACCTGTCACGACAGCTGACATTGTCTTACCTGGCGCATTCACCTTCACACCAATTGTCAGCGTCTCTGGATTACAGAATCGCTCCAAATAGTTACGGTTCTCTTCAAGTACCGCCACTGTCTTCTCGTCTTTAGCTGAAATATACAAATCGACTTTACGACTCATCGGTGTATTTACTTCTGCACGGATATTGCGTACTGATTTGATGATATCCATCAATAATTTCATATCTGAAGCACGAGACTTGTCCATGATTGCCGTATCTACTTCAGGCCACTTCGCCACTGTGATGGACTCCCCTTCATGCGGAAGGTTCTGCCAAATCTCTTCTGTAATGAAAGGCATCAATGGATGCAATAAACGCATCGTTTGATCCAGAACATGTGCAAGAACCGAACGTGTCATTTTTTTCGCCGCTTCGTCTTCACCGTATAGTGGCAATTTCGCCATTTCGATATACCAGTCACAGAAGTCATCCCAGATGAAGTTATATAACGCGCGGCCCATTTCACCGAATTCATACCGGTCAGCCAAGCTAGTTACCGATTCAATTGTTTCATTCAGACGAGTTAAAATCCATGCATCTGCAACAGATTTCTTTCCTGACAAATCAATTTCCTCATACTTCATACCATCCATATTCATTAATGCGAAACGGGAAGCGTTCCAAATTTTATTGGCAAAGTTCCAGATTGCTTCTACTTTTTCTGTAGAGTAACGTAGATCTTGTCCTGGTGAAGAACCAGTTGCCAAGAAGTAACGCAATGCATCTGCACCATACTGCTCAATTACGTCCATTGGATCTACACCGTTGCCGAGAGATTTAGACATTTTTCGCCCGTCTTCCGCGCGTACTAATCCGTGGATTAAGACATCCTTGAATGGACGCTCTTCCGTGAATTCGAGGGCTTGGAAGATCATGCGGGACACCCAAAAGAAGATAATATCATATCCTGTAACAAGGGCATCTGTTGGGTAATATTTTTTGAACGTTTCGCTGTCAACGTCTGGCCAGCCCATAGTTGAAAACGGCCATAAGGCAGATGAGAACCAAGTATCTAGTACATCATTGTCCTGAGTCCAGTTTTCTTCATCAGCCGGAGCTTCTTGACCCACATAAATTTCACCTGTCGTGTTATGATACCAAGCCGGAATTCGGTGGCCCCACCATAGTTGACGAGAAATACACCAGTCATGGACATTTTCCATCCATCCTAAGTAAGTTTTCTCGAAACGTTCAGGAACAAACGTCACTTTTTCTTCTTCGTTTTTCTGCAGTTTGATTGCTTGCTCAGCAAGTGGCTGCATATTGACGAACCATTGTGTAGATAAATACGGCTCCACTACTGCGCCACTTCGTTCCGAGTGTCCGACAGAGTGCATATGATCTTCAATTTCAAATAGCACATTCATTTCTTGTAGGTCTTTGACGATTTGCTTACGGCATTCGAAACGATCCATACCTTCATACTTGCCTGCTAATTTATTCATCGTACCGTCTTCATTCATGACGAGCACGCGTGGCAAGTTGTGACGGTTACCTATTTCAAAGTCATTCGGGTCATGTGCTGGTGTAATTTTCACTGCACCGCTTCCAAAATCCATTTCGACGTAGTCATCCGCTACGATCGGAATCTCGCGTCCTACGATTGGCAATTTGACCATCTTTCCGATTAAATGCTGGTAGCGTTCGTCATCGGGGTGAACTGCAACAGCTGTATCACCGAGCATCGTTTCGGGACGTGTTGTCGCTATTTCAATCGATCCTGTGCCATCTGCCAATGGGTAACGCATATGATAGAATGCACCTTGCACATCTTTATGAATAACTTCAATATCAGATATCGCTGTCTTCGTTGCAGGATCCCAGTTGATGATATACTCTCCGCGGTAGATAAGCTTTTTCTCATACAACTTAACGAATACTTCACGTACTGCTTTTGACAATCCTTCATCCAAAGTAAAGCGCTCTTGTGAGTAATCAAGGGCCAGACCAAGCTTCGCCCACTGAGCACGGATATGGCTCGCGTATTCTTCTTTCCACTTCCATGTTTCTTGCACGAAGTTTTCGCGTCCAAGATCATAACGCGTTTTGCCATCAGCGCGAAGTTTTTCCTCTACTCTCGCTTGTGTTGCAATTCCAGCGTGGTCCATTCCCGGCAACCACAGTGCGTCATAGCCTTGCATACGCTTCATGCGGATGAGCATATCTTGTAAAGTCGTATCCCATGCGTGTCCCAAATGAAGTTTCCCTGTGACGTTCGGTGGTGGGATAACAATTGTATACGGTTCTTTTTCGCTTTTTACATCCGATTCAAAATACTTACCTTCAAGCCACCATTCATAACGTCCTTTTTCAACTGCCTGCGGATCGTATTTGGTCGGCATCGTCAATTCGTCAGTCATTTCATTTCCTCCTTCAAATAAAAAGGGATACAAAAAAGCCCCACTCATCCCGGTAAAAGGACGAAGGAGCTCGTGGTACCACCTTTATTTATGAACGCTAAAAAAGCATTACATCTTCATGATTGGGTAACGGTCTACACCGGTTCCTGCTACTTACATTTCACAAAAACTGCTCATAGGGGACTTCCATATGCGGTTTCCAGGTACGTTCCACCAATCGCACCCTCTCTAAAGAAAACAGTTCACATGTACTTTCCTACTCTTCGCATTTATATTCATATACCCACTATTATAAGCGAAACATGTAGAGTCCGTCAACTGAATAGTAGTCTATAGAGAAAGGATGGTGAATTATGAGAAGAGGTTATAATCCCTACCTATTGCCGCCGTGGCTTCGGAAAACAAGATTTTACTGCAAAGGCTGTATCATTCCATTAACCGTGTTTCAGTTGATTCGATTACTAATTGTCCCGACCACTGGTGACTTTTTATTATTTTGCTTATTCGCTGCTTTGTCCTTCTGCTTCTACAAAAACATTATTTGAATGGAAGATCTTTCTCGTTATATCGTCATCCATCTCGGCGATGTATAAGAGAAAGTCTTCCATTTCATTATTTACTTGCTCAACTGCACGATCTGCATTGGCGAGAAACTCCAAATGGGATGTCGATGCAGCTACGAACTGTGATGCTGCTGGCTCTTCTTCAATTGCAACCGGTTCTTGTACAGGCTCTTCCTTTTTCAATTGAACGGTCCACTCAAGTTTCAATCCTCCATCTTCCAGTGATGAAGATTTGATGTCTTGCACTTCAAGTTGCAAATCGCCATCGAGTTCTACTGGTAGATCAACATTCAAAGGCACAGCATATTCAAAATACCCTTTATTGTTTTCTACTTCTACGTCATTAATGACTAATACATCTTCAGGTGCCAATTCTACTTGTTTATCTGCATCAAATACAACGTTTGCTGCAATATGATAGATCCCTTGCAAACGAATTGCTTCTTCTGTACGTTCTTCTGTAAATCCTGGTGTCACCTTTACCTCAGCCGATTCAGCAAATGCCCCGTACTCAACAGGGAAATAAAAAGACTCTTGCAATGTCCATTGATGCGTCGTCATTTTCGCTTCACTCCTTTTCTTAACTCAGGCTACTATATGAAGAAATGAGGCAGTTTAGAAGTGATGCATAGCGTAGAGTGTGAATAAAGTGATCGCAACAGCGTTACCTCCCGCAAAGTACATACATAAAAAAGCGCCAAGCAATAAAATCTGCCTGACGCTTCAAAATTATCGTTTCAATTTCGCAAATACCGTATGGAATGCTTCCACAGTTTTCGCGATATGCTCTTCTGTGTGAGCTGCCGACAAGAACATACCTTCAAATTGGGAAGGTGGTAAGAAAATACCTTCTTCCGCCATCAGACGGTAATATTCTGCAAACAATTCTAAATCGGATGTTTTCGCTTTATCGTAGTTATTGACACGTTGATCTGTAAAGAAGAACCCGATCATTGAACCGGCACGGTTGACGGTATGTGGAATATTATTAGCTTTCGCTGCTGCGCGGAAACCTTCTTCCAACTGATCACCAAGCTTGATGAAGTGTTCGTATGTTTTCGGTGTCAACTTTCTCAACGTCGCAATACCTGCTGTCATCGCTAACGGGTTACCAGACAATGTACCCGCCTGATAAATAGTTCCCGCAGGCGCTACATGCTCCATAATTTCGCGAGAACCGCCATACGCTCCTACAGGTAGTCCGCCACCGATTACTTTACCAAGACATGTAAGGTCAGGTTTAATATTGAAATGACCTTGTGCACATTTATATCCTACACGGAACCCAGTCATTACTTCATCAAAAATCAGTAAAGAACCATTTTCTTCTGTCAACTCACGTAAGCCTTTAAGGAAGCCGTTATCTGGTCCTACAACACCCATATTTCCTGCAACCGGTTCTACAATAATTGCAGCTAAATCGTCTCCATACTCTTTAATAGCCAATTTAACACTTTCAAGATCGTTGTACGGCACCGTAATCGTGTTTTGTGCAATCGATTCAGGCACCCCCGGGCTATCAGGTAAACCTAATGTAGCGACACCCGATCCTGCTTTAATTAGCAAGGAATCCGCATGTCCGTGATAGCAACCTTCGAATTTAAGGATTTTATTACGCTTCGTATAGCCACGTGCTAAACGAAGAGCACTCATTGTTGCTTCCGTACCAGAAGACACCATACGCACCATCTCGATGGATGGTACACGGTCGATTACGAGCTCTGCCAATTCATTTTCCAGAAGAGTAGGTGCTCCAAAACTTGTGCCTGTTTCAGCTACTTTCTGTATTGCAGATACCACGTCAGGATGTGTGTGTCCAAGGATTAGAGGACCCCAAGATAGTACATAATCAATATATTCATTGCCATCGATATCTTTAATGATCGCACCTTTACCACTTTCCATGAAGATCGGATCCATATTAACTGATTTGAATGCACGTACTGGTGAGTTGACGCCACCTGGCATTAAATCAACTGCTATTTTAAACGCTTGTTCAGATTTCGTATATGTTTTTTGTCCCATATTACTTCTCCTCCAACCAGCGAGCAGCATCTTTTGCATGATATGTCATGATGATATCTGCGCCTGCACGCTTCATACTTGTTAACGTTTCTAATACAATTTTCTTCTCGTCTACCCAGCCGTTTAATGCAGCAGCTTTGACCATTGCATATTCTCCACTGACGTTATACGCCACGACAGGCAAGAGCACATGATTCTTTACGTCGCGAATGATATCGAGGTAAGACAATGCGGGTTTAACAATTAAGAAATCCGCGCCTTCAAGAATATCAGACTCCGCTTCACGCATAGCTTCCATACGGTTTGCCGGGTCCATTTGATACGTTTTACGATCGCCAAATTGCGGTGTGGATTGTGCGGCTTCACGGAATGGACCGTAATAAGCAGATGCATATTTAACCGCATACGACATGATCGGAATGTTTTGGAATCCTGCATCATCTAGCGCTTGACGGATAACAGCGACAAAACCGTCCATCATATTCGACGGCGCAATAATATCAGCCCCCGCTTTCGCTTGACTAACCGCTGTCTTCGCAAGCAATACAAGACTGGCATCATTATCTACATCCTGGTCATGAATAACGCCACAGTGACCATGGTCTGTATACTCGCATAGACAAGTATCTGCCACTACTACTAATTCCGGGTGACGTTCTTTCACTGCGCGTGTTGCACGCTGAATGATTCCTTCGTCGTCATACGCTTCAGAACCGGTTGCGTCCTTTTCGGAAGGTATACCGAATAAAATAATAGATGAAATTCCCAATTCGACTACTTCATCCGTTTCTTTTAATAATAAATCAATAGAAAACTGATCTACTCCTGGCATAGAAGCGATTGGATTGCGCACATTCTCGCCTTCTGTAACAAAGATAGGATAAATGAAATCCGCTGCTTTAATTTCTGTCTCTCTTACCATCGCTCGAACGGTAGGATGTGTACGAAGCCTACGATGACGCTTAAATTCTATTGGATTCAATTGAATTCTCCCTTTCGTTTGGCCAGCTCATGGACTAGCTCGACTAATGTATACGTTTCCGGCTTGACGTGAACAGGTGCACCCACTTTTAACAGTGCACGTTCCGTAACATGTCCGATTGCACAAACCGTGAAACCAAACCACGTCGTTTTCGGTGCAATACGTGTAGAAAACACATCCACCGCCGACGGACTTGCGAACAACACGGACACCTGACTTTTTTGAAGTATAAAACGACTCAATTTATCTATTTCATTCGTTGCACTTTTAGTCTCATAGACTGTCCATTCTGAAACATGAAACGGCAACTCCTCACGAATCAAACTGCCAGCGAGAGTGCCTTTCAAAAAGACCACGTGTAATCGCTCTGACATTTCCGGATTAAACTGTTTGACAAAAACATCTGCACTAAACACGCTTGGAATGAAAGATACTTCAAAACCGAGTCGATCTAATGCAGCTGCTGTCCGAGTTCCGACTGCGGCAACTTTTCCGTTAAACACATCAGCCGTTACATTGAACCGCAACATTTTTGAACGGAACGCTGCAACTGCTGATTGACTCGTAAAAATGAGCCAATCAGCTTTCATTGCTTGTTGCAACTTTTGCTGATCAGCCTTCTTCTGTATTTCTCCCACTTCAATTAGCGGAATTGAAACCGGAATGCCACCGTACTTTTTTACAAGTTCGGCAGCTTCCGCAGATTTTGGTGTTCCGGTGAAAATAACCGTTTCTCCTGCTAACGGTAATGCGTTACGCATCCATTTCCGCCTTCACTTTCTCGATTACTTCAGCAGCACCTTGGTCACGTAAAATTCTACTGACTTCCTTACCGACTGCAACAGGATCTGTTCCTTTCACCGTTTCACGGAACACTTGAATTGCATCAGGAGACGCAATGAAACCAGTCATTTCCACTTCATTACCATCAAACTTTGCAAATCCTCCGATTGGTACCTGGCAAGAACCATCCATTTCATTAAGGAACGTGCGCTCAGCCTGTAGCTCAATCCATGTGCTCTCATCTGTTAATTTCGCTAGTTCATCCAGTAATTCTGTATCGTCTTCACGACACTCAATCGCTAATGCACCTTGTCCAACTGCTGGAATACAATCTTCAATCGATAGGTGTTCTGTGACGATGTTGTCATCCCAGCCCATACGCTTGAGTCCTGCAGCTGCTAAGAGGATTGCATCAAATTCACCATCTTGGAGCTTACGTAGACGTGTGTCAATATTGCCGCGTATCCACTTGATTTCTATATCTGGGCGCAACATCAATAACTGTGAGCTACGACGAAGACTTGATGTTCCGACAACCGCTCCAACTGGTAAATCCATGAAGCGAACATGGTCGTTTGCGATGTATGCATCTCGTGGATCTACGCGTTTAGGGATACAGCCAACAGTCAAACCGTCTGGAATTACCGCTGGCATATCTTTCATGCTATGTACGGCAAAATCAATTTCTTTATCAAACAATGCTTGCTGGATTTCTTTTACGAATAACCCTTTACCGCCAACTTTTGACAACATGACGTCCAAGATTTGATCACCTTTCGTCACAATCTCTTTCACTTCAAACTCAAATGGTGCACCTGCCTGCTTCATTTGTTCAATGAACCATTTCGTTTGAGTTAACGCCAGCTTACTTCTACGTGAACCTACAATAATTTTTCTCACAAAACTCTTCCTTTCTTATATCCATAAATGAAATTGTGACAGCGTACTGCCCAAAAAGAAATTAACGACCGTTAAGAGAAATGCAAATATCGTCATCCAGGCAAACTCCACTGATTGGAGCTTTCCCTTATAGTTGAAATAAATAACGGAAGAATAGATGAGTAATACTGCAAATGACCCCATAATTTTCACATCAAAAGGAGACCAATGTTCAAGCGCTACATACGCCCATTGAACACCGAATAATAAACTGACGAATAAAATCGGAATGCCGGTATAGATCGACATTTTCATTCCAACCATCGTCTGATGCAAATTAGGTAGACTGGAAAAGCGTTTTCCAAACTTCTTACTTTTTAAAACGTTATAAACAATCAAATATAATACCGCGAAAACAAATGCTAACGCGAACACCGCATACGAGAGGATTGCTGATGTAATATGAACAAATAACACTTCTGAAATAAGTGAATCACCAACAGTGGAAGCTGTATATTTCAAATTGGAAAAGACATGAATCATTAAAAATACAAATCCAATAATATTCGTGAAAAATACCATGAAATTCACTTTATAAATCAACTGGAACACGATAGATAATGTGACCAGCAACCATACATAAAAATAAATACCTTCAACTAGCGATAATACCGGAAAGCGCTTCATCTGAATAATGTAAAGGGATAAAATCGCAGTTTGTGTAACCCATACGGTAACGATCAGCCAAAAAGCAATCCGTTGAAAATTTTTTGACTTCTTCAAGTAATCAATTAAGTAAAAAACAAGACTGAGGGCATAAAGAACAATCATGACTTCCTGGAGCCTTGCGACGGTTAAATCAACCATATGCTATTCTCTGCCTTTCAAGCGAAAACCTCTCTTTTGCTAGTAAGGAGTGTTCGTCTATATTGTCTCAAATGAGAGGGTGTTACTGCAAATAATTGCATCCATAGTAAGTGTATTTCTACTAGTGTGCCGAATGTTTATACATATATTGCTTATTTACCTGCATTAAAAAAGTGGGCCTGTATCATTCTTGTGAAAGACAGATACAGAACCACCTGGGATTAGTGTTGATAATGTACGTTCGTCACATCCACACCATCTGTTTTTTGATCAGCGCGTTTTTGAAGACGTTCTTTTGCTTGGAATGCCAGCTGTTCCTTTTCTGTTACGACATCTTCGGAAATTCCAAAGATTTGTTCAAAAAGTGCGAGTTTCTCTGCTGCTTTTTTATCAGTAGATAATTCTTTAGCCTGTAAAATAGGTTCTTTTAATAATTGATTAATAATTGATTTTGTATGCTTATTTAGAACTTTCTTTTCACGTTCTGTTAAATCTGGCATTTTATTTTCGATACTAAGCATCGTTTCGCTCTGTATACGACTTGCCTTCTTGCGCAATGCAGAAATCATTGGCACAACACCAAGCGTTGTTAACCATTCTTTAAAAGCAACGACTTCTTGTTCAATCATCAGACCGATTTCATCAGCCGCACGCTTACGTTCAGCCAAATTCGCTTCGACGATGCCTTGCAGATCATCGATATCATACAAGAATACACTGCTTAGTTCACCGATTTTCGGATCAAGATCACGTGGCACAGCGATATCCACCATGAATAACGGCTTGCCTTTACGCAGTCTCTCTACAAAATCCATCAATTCATAATCGATGACATATTCAGTAGCGCCAGTGGAGCTGATTAAAATGTCTGCTTCAAGTAATAAACACTGCAACTCTTGCATAGATTTCGCTTCACCATTAAATTTCGCCGCCAGAATTTCTGCTTTAGAGAATGTTCGGTTGATTACAGTAATCTTCCCAACACCGCTCCCCTGCAAGTTCTTGACTGCTAATTCGCCCATTGTACCTGCACCAAGAATAGCAATATGCTTATCCTTAAGTGAACCGAAAATTTTTCTCCCCAGTTCTACTGCCGCATAGGAAACTGACACAGCATTTTCACCAATTGCTGTGTCGGTATGTGCTTTCTTCGCTGTCGTAATTGCTTGTTTAAATAATTCATTGAATACGGTACCCGTTGTACCAATGTTTTGCGCGGCGAAAAAACTACTGCGCACTTGTCCTAAAATTTGCGTTTCACCAAGTACCATTGAATCAATGCCTGCAGTTACACGTAATAAATGTTCCACTGCACCATCTTCTTCATGAATAATTAAGTGACTCGAAAATTCCTCGATGGGAATAGAAAACCAATCAGCAAGGAATTTTTTTATATAATATCGTCCTGTATGAATCTGATCAACTACCGCATAGATTTCAGTACGGTTACAAGTAGAAATAATGATGTTTTCCAAGATGCTCTTTTGCTGTTGCAATGTTTGCATCGCTTGTGGCAAATCAGCCTCGACGAATGATAGCTTCTCTCTAATTTCGACAGGGGCGGTTCGGTGATTAACACCGACAACGACTGTATACATTAGGTGCTCACACCTTTCGGAATCATTTTCGTACATTCATTATAACATACATAGCGCTTTAGTCGGAATGCAATTTGTGAACATCGTTTGAAGTCATAATGTAACAATTCGATCAAATTAACTCGTTGCTTACATGCGACTTTCAATTTCGCGCCATGCTTCATCCATACCCATGCCTTTTTCAGATGAAAACAGGATGAGCGGCTCGTGTATTTCCATGTTAAATGTTGTACGCACAACTTTCTTATGCTTCTCCCATTTACCTTTAGGTATTTTATCCGCTTTTGTCGCCACGACAATCGTCGGGATATTGTAATGGGAAAGAAAATCATGCATCATGCAATCGTCTTTTGTCGGTGGATGACGTAAATCAACAATCTGCACTACTGCACGTAATTCTTCTCGGGACGTAATATATTGTTCAATCATACCGCCCCATTTTTCTTTTTCTGTTTTTGACACTTTCGCATAGCCGTACCCTGGTACGTCGACGAAAAATAACTTTTCTTCAATTTTATAAAAATTGAGTGTTTGGGTCTTTCCTGGCTTTGAAGATGTACGTGCTAAACTTTTGCGCCCGATCATTTTATTAATGAAGGAAGATTTCCCTACATTCGAACGACCGGCTAACGCAAATTCAGGATAACCTTCTGTTGGATATTGTTCAGGACGAACGGCACTCATAATCATTTCAACGTTATGGACTTTCATTTCTTTTCCTCCAAAGCGATATCGAGTACTTCATGAGCATCCGACACGAGTTTAAATGTTAGTTCTTTTCTTACACTATCTGGAATATCATCCAAGTCGCGTTCATTATCTGACGGAATGATAATCGTTCGCAATCCTGCACGATGAGCACTAAGCGTTTTTTGTTTTAGTCCACCAATAGGTAGTACACGTCCACGCAACGTCACTTCTCCTGTCATACCGACTTCACGGCGTATCGGGCGTTCCGTCAATGCGGATACTAGTGCTGTTACGATGGTTATACCGGCGGAAGGTCCATCTTTTGGCGTGGCGCCTTCCGGAACGTGAATATGAATATCCCACTTTTCATGGAAATCAGGATCTATATGGAATGTCATGGCTTTGGAACGCACATAAGATAATGCGGTTTGTGCTGATTCCTTCATGACATCTCCAAGTTTACCTGTCAACAGTAATTTGCCTTTACCTGGTGATAATGATACTTCAATTTGCAGTGTATCTCCACCTACAGATGTATAGGCGAGTCCAGTGGCCATACCTACCTGATTGACAGTTTCTGCCTGTCCAAAGCGAAAACGCTTTTTGCCAAGTAAAGCTTCTAATGATTTCGGGCTCACTGTTAGACTTTTTTTATCACCTGCCAGAATTTGACGTGCGGCTTTACGACAAATGCTGGCAATTTCACGCTCAAGTGAACGTACACCAGCTTCACGTGTATAATATCGTACAATTTCTAGAACTGCTTCTTCCTGGAAACGAAGTTGTGCCTTCTTTAGACCATGTTCCTTCATCTGTTTAGGAATCAAATGGTGGATTGCTATTGATTGTTTTTCCTGTTCTGTATAACCGGGGATCGAAATGATTTCCATACGGTCACGCAATGGACCCGGAATAGCCCCCAGATCATTCGAAGTCGCAATGAATAACACACTCGAAAGATCGTACGGCTCTTCTATATAATGATCACTAAAATTACTGTTTTGTTCAGGATCCAGCACTTCTAGCATAGCAGACGATGGATCTCCTCGGAAATCATTAGACATTTTATCAATTTCATCGAGTAAGAAGACTGGGTTGACAGTGCCTGCCTTTTTCATACTTTGGATAATACGCCCAGGCATCGCGCCTACGTAAGTTCGACGATGACCACGGATTTCAGATTCATCACGGACACCACCTAGTGATATGCGAACAAATTCACGTCCTAGTGACTCAGCGATAGAACGGGCTAATGAGGTTTTACCCACTCCTGGAGGACCATCCAGGCAAAGAATCGGTCCACGCAGTGAATTTGTCATCTGACGCACAGCGAGATACTCTAGAATTCGTTCTTTAACGTTTTCCAACCCTTCATGATCACGATTCAAAATCTCTTCTGACCGGGATAAATCGAGCTGATCTTCTGTCGCATGAGTCCATGGCAGCGTAATGAGCCACTCAATATAATTACGAATGATACCACTTTCAGCCGAAACAGAAGGGATCTTCTCATAACGTTCCAACTCACGCTCTGCTGTATCCTTAACAGATTGTGGCATATTTGCTTCTTCAATTTTCAATTTCAGTTCGGACACTTCAAGACCTTTACCATCTTTATCGCCTAGTTCAGTTTGAATTGCCTTTAACTGTTCGCGTAAATAAAACTCTTTTTGTGTGCGTTCCATTGCATCTTTCACGCGTTCATTAATCTTTTGTTCAAGCTCCATGATTTCCTGTTCATTATACATTCGACTAATAAGCCATTCCAAACGTTCAGGCACGTCCAGTATTTCAAGCACTTCTTGTTTTGCTGTTAATTTTAACGGCAAATTTGATGCAATCATATCTGCTAACCTACCTGGTTCTTGAATGCTTTCAACCGTCTCCAGTGTTTCATCGGAAATTCTTTTGCTATTCTTCGCATATCGCTTGAACTGTGCAACAAGTGAACGCATCAGCGCTTCTGCTTCTGCGTCTTTTTCTTCGCTTTCCTCATAACACGTGACATTGACAACTGGATACAGGTCAGCTTCTTGGTAACTGCTCCACTCTGCTCTATGTATACCTTCGATTAATACACGATATGTACCATTTGGTAATTGAGTCATTGATTTAATATTCGCTAGAGTACCAATTTCATGCAAATCATCTTTTTCTGGATTTTCCAAACTCAAATCTTTCTGAGTCGCAAGGAAAACTTCATGATTACCAGCTAATGAGTGTTCAATTGCAAAAATCGAGCGTTCACGGCCAACATCTATATGTAAAAGCATCGTCGGATAAACAATCACTCCGCGAAGTGGCAATAATGGGATGTTCTGTTTTTGAATCGTCGGCATGAAAAGCCACCTCCAAATATGTTATGTATATGTATGTGTAATGCGCATATAAAATCTTATGTAAGAAAAAGCCGACTGCCGAACGTATAAGATACGCATCGGTGGAGCCGGCCCTTTTGCCTTTTCGGCGTTATGCGGTATTTTTTTCGTTATCTGATTCGTATACAGATCCGTCTTCTCTGTGTAAAATCGGAGTAGACTTTCCAAGAACAGAATCCCTCGTAATGATACATTTCTTCACTTCTTCGAGTGAAGGTAGATCGTACATTACATCCAACATGATGTTTTCAATAATGGAACGAAGCCCACGTGCACCTGTCTTACGAGCAATCGCTTCTTTTGCGATTTCGATCAAAGCATCATCTTCAAATTGAAGTTCTACATCATCTAGTTCAACCATCTTCTGGTATTGTTTGACGATCGCATTTTTCGGCTCAGTTAGAATTTGATACAATGTATCTTCATCTAATGTATCGAGTGTTGCAATTACCGGCAAACGACCGATGAATTCTGGAATCAAACCGTATGATTGGAGATCTTCAGGAATCAATTTAGCCAATAGGCTATCTTCTTCATTGATTTCTTGCTTGGACTCAGAACCGAAACCGATGACTTTACGTCCGATACGGCGTTTAACGATATCTTCAATACCATCAAATGCTCCACCTACCACGAATAAGATATTCGTTGTATCGATTTGCAAGAATTCTTGATGAGGATGCTTACGGCCACCTTGTGGTGGTACGCTTGCAACTGTTCCTTCAAGAATCTTCAGCAACGCTTGTTGCACACCTTCACCAGATACGTCACGAGTAATCGACGCATTCTCAGATTTACGAGCTACCTTGTCGATTTCATCAATGTAGATAATACCTTTTTCAGCTTTATCAATATCGAAGTCTGCTGCTTGAATTAATTTCAAGAGAATATTCTCTACGTCTTCCCCAACGTAGCCTGCTTCAGTTAATGAAGTCGCATCTGCAATCGCAAATGGCACATCCAAAATACGAGCCAACGTTTGTGCTAGTAATGTTTTACCGCTACCAGTTGGTCCGATTAAGACGATGTTGGATTTAGCCAGCTCGACTTCATCAATTTTACTGCCTGAATTTACTCGTTTGTAATGATTGTATACCGCTACTGCGAGTGATTTCTTTGCGCGATCTTGCCCGATGATATAGTCATCGAGGATACCTTGGATTTCTCTTGGTTTCGGTACATCTTTTAGCTCGAAGCCTTCTTCAAGACCTACTTCCTCTTCCACGATTTCCGCACAAAGTTCAACGCATTCATCACAAATATAAACACCTTGACCTGCTACCAATTTGCGGACTTGCTCTTGAGATTTCCCACAAAAAGAACAGCTCAGGTTATCGTTTTCATCATTAAATTTGAACATTATGCTCACCCCTATTCAAGTGAATATACTACAAGATTACCATGACTTAATCAACTATTTAGAACTTATTGACCGATAACACCCAGCCAGATATGTATAGTTATTTATGTTCTAGCTTGTGGAGTTTCAGTAAGACTATACATGAAATTCTTTTATTTAAGAAAAACAAGGTACGGGCAAACCGTACCTTGTTGCATTCATATAGAAAGATTAGTCGATGATTTTTGCATTGTCAACAAGTAGTTGTACTGTTTTATTGAAACGAAGGTCGTTCTCAAGTACAGATGTGCCACCAAGAGTAGTCTTGATTTGCTCCACGTCCATACCGAATTGTTCAGACATCTTTTCAAGTTCAGCATGTACTTCTTCCTCAGGCACTTCTACTTTTTCAGCTGCGCCGATTGCTTCAAGTGTCAATGAAACGCGTACGCGGCTTAATGCGTCGTCTTTCATTTGATCGCGAAGTGTTTGCTCGTCTTGTCCAGAGAACTGGAAGTAAAGATCCAAGTTCATACCTTGCATTTGAAGACGTTGTTCGAAGTCCTGCATCATACGATCCGTTTCCGAATCGATCATCGCTTGTGGAATTTCCATTTCAGCGTTGCTTGCAGCTTGTTCTACTAGATCGTCACGAAGAGCTGTTTCAGAATCATTCTTCTTCACTTCTTCAGCTTCTTCTTTCAACTTCGTGCGTAGCTCTTCTACTGAAGAAACACTCTCGTCGATTTCTTTTGCTAACTCATCATCAAGTTCTGGAACTTCTTTAGACTTGATTTCGTTAACTTTCACTTTGAATGTAGCAGGCTTACCAGCTAATTCAGCAGCATGATATTCTTCAGGGAAAGTGATTTCGATTTCTTTTTCTTCTCCTGTTTTCATGCCTACTACTTGCTCTTCGAATCCTGGAATAAATGAACCAGAACCAACTTCAAGTTCGTAGTTTTCTGACTGTCCGCCTTCGAAAGCTTCACCATCAGCGAATCCTTCGAAATCGATTGTAGCAGTATCGCCATCTTTCACAACGCCATCTTCTTTGACTACCATTTCTGCTAGTGCTTCAGTACGTTGTTGAAGCTGTGCGTCTACTTCTTCATCTGTTACTTCAACTGATTGACGAGTTACTTCAAGACCTTTGTATTCACCAAGCTTAACTTCCGGCTTAAGCGCTACGATTGCAGTGAAAACAACAGGTTCGCCTTTTTCTAGCTTTTCGATGTCGATTTCAGGAGCTGCGATTGGATCTACGTCTGCTTCGTCTACTGCAGCAGAGTATGCTCCAGGAAGTACGATATCGATAGCGTCATTGTAAAGTGATTCTTCACCGTACATTTTGTTGAACATTTTGCGTGGCATTTTCCCCTTACGGAAACCAGGTGCCTGTACTTTCTTTACTACTTTTTTGAACGCTTCATCCAGTGCTTCGTTGAAACGATCTACGGAAACTTCAAATGTAAGTTTCCCTTCACTGCCTTCTAATTTTTCCCATTTAACTGTCATATGTATGACCTCCAAATCATTTGCAATACTTTTATTTTTATTTTAATCAATTATACCTTCGCATGATTGTATCTGAATTTTTTCTGTACATCCTAAAAAAATCTTCGACACTCTTTGAAGGCTTTATCTGAATCAGCTCATTTTGTTCCGCTTGTAAGAAGCGACAACGTTACTGAGGACAGATAAGCAGTTGACAACCATTTTAGTATAACATAGTCTATTCATCTTTCAAGAATTAATCACTGTCAGCTTTCCATTTCTTCATCCACCGAACGTATGAACGATAGTAATGAAGACTCCGTCGTTTGCTGACCGTACAATAACTGCTTTGTATACGCGACATACTCGCCCGCCACCTCTTCTGCCGTGTAAGGACCCCAGTGGAATGGAAACAGCAAGACACTGTACTTGAGGATCAAATTGACTACTAATTCACTAGCTGTTGGATCTTTCTCAAATTGTGCTTTTGCGAGAAACTGCACTTCCCCAATAAATTGATCTTCCTCGGGTGAAACGAGTCTTGATGGATTAACTTCCGTTTCAAAGTGGTATTTACGAACAGCTAACGATTCCTGATATCCCACTTGTTGCAATAACATCAACGCATAGGTCTTAACAACCGGCAACATATCCTCTGCTTCAATCACCTCTACCAACAACGGAATGTATGGCTGTAATTTCTGATGTTGCAATGACAATAAGAATTCCTGTTGCTCCATCGAACCCATTTGGTGAAATTGCTCGCTTGTAATAGAAGGCTCCTCAATGGAAGGTTCTTCATAACGAGTAGATAATCGACTATTCAACTCTCGCAAATATTGAAACTTCTGTAAACTATGTTGTGGAATGATTTCTTTCTCTAACAGACCTTGTATCGTCAGCTCTACCTCATCGTATTGCTGTAGTTGGATTGAAATCGAAAGGTAAAGCTCAAGTATTTCTATGTAATCGCCTGCTTGGTTCTGCATAGCAAGAAGTGCGAATTCTTTTGCTCGTTCATACTCTTTCATTTCATATAAAGAAATAGCTAGACCATCAAAAACCGTGTAATCTTCGGGATCAATTTCCAATACAGATTCGAAATTCCGAACCGCTTCTTGATGAAGATCACGTTCCATTGCCAGTCTACCTTCTCGATGAAGACGTTCGAGTGTTCCAGGAAAGACGACTACATTTCCTTTTCTAATAACTTGTCTGCGCTTCTTTTGCATTGTAATCACCTGCCTGCTTTGTTACTTTCACTATAGCACAGCACTCTAAACCGATTCCACCTTGACGCAATGAATGACAGTAAGCGATTATACTATCGGTTTATCTACGACATACCACTTATGCTGATCCACTTCACAAATGACTGGCTGATCTGTAGTGGTCCCAATATATTCCCCATCGGTGTGGCAACCTACTACTCGATCCGTCTCAATAATGAATTGGTCATTCTTATAAGTAGAAACTCCTTTTAACTTCGTATGACTTCCATTGAATACAGTTAAAAACACTGCTAAAAATTTCAGCACAGAAATAGAGTGGATGACTGTCAGCTCAAACTCTCCATCATCATAAATAGAATAAGGAGAAATTTTCATGCCGCCACCGTAGTATTTTTGATTACTGACGGTGATCATCCAGACATTCTCAAATATGCGAGTGTCTGAATCAATTTGAATTTTCGCGTTAAATGGTTTGAAGGCTAGTAAACTACGCGCTACGGTCAGAGCATACACTATGCTGCCAAGCTTCCATTTATTTAACGTCTTTTTAATAGTAGATTGTCCAACTGCCAATGAAATATCCGCATCTAAGCCGAAACCACAGTTGCTTGCAAAATAACGTTGATGCACGTCGCTCAATTTCACGGAGCCAAAGTCCACGGTTTTTCTATTAGCCGGTTCTATTGCGATATAAGATTCCACTTCCTGCAAATTATTGAATGCTGGAAACGTCCTTGCGAAATCATTACCGGACCCCGCTTTCATGACCCCGACAGTTACAAGAGGATAACCTGCAACACCATTTAGCACTTCATGGATTGTCCCATCCCCACCTATTACGATGATCAATAACGAAACGGTGGTTTGTTTAGCAAGTTGCTGTGCAAGTTCTTCCGCATGATTATGTCGCTCGGTCAGATGAAATGGATAGCTGATATTCTTTCGCAAGCTTGCCCATAACTTGGCCCCTTTACCATCTCCAGCTTGTTCATTTATGATGAAATGTACATCCATACGGACCGCCTCTTTCAAAAGCCTTTTCATCATAGTAGCAGACTACCAATTAACATACTAGACCATTGTCAGACTATTTGATACTTCACTTGCAGACTTGCACTGATCGTAATCATACCTGACTCGATTGGTGTTCTACCGGTATCCGCCATAGTCATTGCACGGAAAGCTACTGGTTGAGATATATGCTGCTCTTCAACCTTTAATGGAATTGGCCGGTTCTGTAATTTCAATGAAGTCCCAATCGTAATCATTTTAGTCTCTGCATCTTGCAAGGCTAGCACCAGCGCTTGCTGATATTGTTCATCTTGATTGGGCATCGTGAATTCGATCGATCCAATTTGATTCGCACCATTTTTGACCGCAAGATCGACGAGTTCGCCTGTTCGTGAAAGTTCGTTATTTGTAATGCGGATAGAATTAATCACTTCATACCCTTGAAAGCGCTGTTCTCCATTCACGTATTCATAGACTGGGCGAATTTGAAAATCAATCGTTTGCATGGATGTTTCTGCAATTCCCGCTTTTTGTAGCGACTGGATTACTTGATTCATACGCTTAGCGTTTTCTTGCTGGATTTCTCCAAGTTCGGTTCCTCTTGACACTACAGATAATACAATATGAACCGTACTAGGAGAGACTTTCACTGTCCCTTCACCAAATACAGTAATCATCCGTGTTTCCTGTTCTTTATACATACATAACACTCTCCTTTTACAGTATTGTCATTTCTATGCAACATACGAGCCAATTTATACGTCTTTTTTGTTTACTCACGCACTGGAATGAGTATAAACATTTTGTTCAAATTTAAATGGCTAAGTAGAATTTGTTATTCTGTAGAGTAACTATTGAAGTAACTGGACATCTCTTATAGCTATCGAGTTTGTAGTTTAAAGAAAATTTAATTGCTGTTCAGTCTCATTTAAACAAAAAAGCTCTCGATCTATTAAGACCGATGAGCTTGAATATTCGTTTCAATTTTAAAATGTGATGAATCCTTTTTGTACTGCGAACCCACCTAATGTACACAAGGCGATGACAACGAGTGTAATAATGAATAATCGATTGTTTCTGTCCAAGACGTCACCTTTTTCTCTATTGAATAGATTATTACTAGTTACCTCATTCTATCCTATCGAGTTTAGGAGAAGCAATCTATTTTTTATTTGAAGATCCATCTGCATTGGCACTAACCACAAGCAGTGTCACAGGTTGGCTAGTCTCGTTGAACCAGACGTGTTCCTGCATCGAATCTATATGGAACGATTCATTCGTATAGAATGTATCGGAGTAATCCTCCAAAATCACTTTAAGTTCACCTTCTAATATGTAGACAAATTCCTGCCCTTGATGCGCGTAGGGATGTGTATGGGATTCTCCAGGCCTCAATTCAATACGCGCGGGGAAAAATAACGGATTTTCCATATCACCTACAAGGTTTGTAAAAGTGAAATTTGGCTGGTCAGCAGTTTTTTTAATAGTCCGTTTCTTGGTCGGCGATTTTTCCGTTGGTTCCTCAAAGAATAAATTTATATGAACACCTAACGCCTCCGCAATTCTACGCAATGAAGTAAAAGTTACCGAACTAATTCCACGTTCTACTTGAGACAAAAAGCTGACGGATAATCCGCTTTTGACACTAACATCTTTTAACGTCAATTTATTCATCTTTCGAATCCGATGAATTTCTTTTCCTAATTCCGCATCCATTTCCATCCATCCCTTACTTAAAAATAATCTACTATTACTCTAGCATGAATATGAACATGTTTTTTATATAACGAAAAGACTCCTGATTTAATCAAGAGTCTTTTCTATTATATAGTATCTTTTATTTCGAACTTAATAAAGTAGGAAGCCAGGTAGCCAACGTCGGGAACAAAATAAAAATAATTGTTGCCATGAGTTGGATGATGATAAACGGGAAAGTTGCACGATAAATCTTCTCGATACTTACCTTATCGCCCACTGCACTCTTTAAATAGAAGATCGCAAATCCGAATGGCGGCGTCAAATATGCTAATTGAAGAACTACCATGAAGACAACACCCCACCATAAGGGATCAAAACCAGCATCTGCAATAATAGGTGAAATTATTGGAGCTGCAAGCATAATCAATGCCATTGTTTCCAGAAACATTCCCAGTAAAATTATGAAAGCCAAAGAGAAAACTAAGATCCCCCATTTACCTCCAGGGGCCAATTGAGCCATTTCGGAAACAAAACGATTTCCGCCAACTCCAGAGAACACAGCTGAAAATGCTGCCGCACCAATCAATATCCAGCCTACCATTCCCGTCATTTTAGTAGATTCTTTAAGCGCCAAATTGATCTTCTCTAAGTTCAAACGTTTGGTGAATAGGCCAATAAGTAAAGTACCAAGAACGCCAACTGCTGCTCCTTCAGTAGGTGTCGCAATACCTGTAAATATTGAACCAAGTACGATTACGATTAAAACCATCGGTAAGATGACAGACTTCATAGCTAGGAGCTTCTCGCGAGTTGTAGCACGATCCTCTTTTAACAACGAGGGAGCCATATCTTTGTTTTTATAAGCACGGAATAAAATATACGCTATAAACAATCCAATTAAAATGAATCCCGCACCTAAGCCTCCAGCAAATAAACTAGATACCGATACGCCAGTAATAGCGCCATAGACGACCATGTTTAAACTTGGTGGAATAAGTTGTCCTAGTGTACCTCCTGCCATGATCGATCCTAAGCTCAATGATTCATTATATTTATACTTCATCATCTGCGGTAACGCAATTAATCCCAGACCGATTACACCTGCTGCAACTACCCCCGAAATCGCACCGATAATTGCACCTACTAAAATGGTCGCAATCGCGAGTCCGCCGCGTAATGCACCAGACCACTTGTAGACTGCATCATATAAATCGGTGATGATATTGGATTTTTCCAATAAAACGGACATCAGAATGAATAACGGAATTGCAATAAGTGTAAAATTGTTCATCACACCCCAAGCAGCACTAGTTAATAGACTAGTACTATCAATCCCCCACATCATTAGCGCAAACACTACACCAACTGTCGATAATGCAAATGCTATTGGTACCCCTAAAAACAGAAGCAGCATCAATAAAACGAACATCGCAATTGGGGCATACTCAAATAGTAGAATCATCTGCGCTACCTCCAATTGCGATTTTATAGATTTCGACCCAAGCTTGTAACCAAACTAGCAAGCCACTAATCGGAATAAACCACTTAAACCACCATATCTGTGGATTAAACGAACTCTGATGAGACGAATGCTCCAATATCATTGTCGATTCAACAGCCATAAGGGACCCACGGTAGATCAGGAACGATGCTACTAATATCACAAGTAACATAGCGAATATACCAAAGAATTTATTCCATTTAGGAGACAATAAACGCGGAATGATATCCACTGCGATGTGTCCTTTCACTCTAAGCACTTCAGCTCCCGCTAGTAATATGGACACGCCATATATGAAAATCGGCACTTCAAAACCCCAATCTGGTGCATCATGCAAAAAGCGTCTCATGATAATGGTATAGATGACTATTAGCGTTAGTGGAATCATCAGATAGCCCGCGATTCTTCCAGCGATTGACGACATTTTTTCTATTATAGTAGTTAAGAGAATCATGCTGCCACCGCCTATTCTTTATAACCTATTTTTTTTGCTTGTTCAATATAACCAAGTTCAGCTAAGAGATCAGCATATTGTTCTACATATTCCTTACTCGCTTCACTTTTTTCTTTATAATCATTTAACAGTTCAAATCCTTTTTCACGCATTTCTTCAATATCTTCTTCAGGCAACTGAATGAATTCGATGTTTGGATTATTCATCCATTCAGTCTTTGCTTTTGAACTTTCTACGCCATATGCAATAGCAGATTCATAGCGAACTTTATCTCTTGCCACCTGCACAATCGCCTTCAAATCATCCGGTAACTCTTCCCAAGATTTCGGATTCGCGATCAGCTCTTTATCGGAACTTGGTCCAACATGTAAAGCGGGCTCGATAATATATTTTGATACTTCATCTAATCCCATTTCACCGTTCACCAAATAATCATTAAATTCAGCCGCGTCCACTGTACTCAGTTGCAAACCTGTATAGATTTCAGGTGCAGATAATGAAATAGCAGAGGCACCAAGTTTTCCATAAAATAGACTAGCCACTCCGGCAGCACGAATGTTCTTTCCTTTGAAGTCATCAGCAGAACGGATTGGTACTTGAGACATCAAGATTTCTTCAGGTGCATAATCGAATGCCCCTAAGCTATTAATTCCATGCTTTTCATAGGCTTTATCCATAATGGGCTGTAGCTTTTCCGAACGATAGAAATGTTCTTCAAAGCCTGAAATCGGATCACCAGGAATCGTCCCTCCACCTAAAGCAAAAACAGGATCTTTACCTGTCCAGAAACCTGTATAGACAGCAGCTACATCAACAACACCATTTTTTACCATATCAAATGTTTCATTTGTCGGGAATAAAATATTGGCACCAAACGGCTCAATCACTAAGCGGCCACCTGACATTTCTTCTACTGCTTTGACAAATGGCAATATCGTTCCATCGTACCGTGCAGTTCCTGGTATTTGATGTGTGACCATACGCCACTTATAAACTCTCTGTTCTCCTTTAGGTATTGTTTCATTAAGTTGACAGCCAGTTAAAATCATTAGAAAGATGAGTAGCAAACTAATCAGCGGTAAACCTTTCTTTAACATATTACTCCTCCTTTTGGAATCGCTTACATTCTGATAATTACGTCTAATTATTAGAGTTAATTTATTATAATTACAGTGTGAGTGTAAAGTCAACAATATTTTCTTCTTTACTGTAATCATGATGGATTGGTAGTACTCAATACATTCTTATATTACAAAAGTAATTCCAAACAAAAAACAGTCTCTGAAAATCTGATAATCCAGACTTCCAAGACTGTATGTCTTATAATTTGAATTCATTCTAACACGGGTTACATTATTCAATTTCTAACTTCAATTGATGTAGAAACTGGACCATGAATTCATGTCGTTCTTGTGCCAAACGCACGCCTTCCTTCGTGACCATCAATTCGCAAAGCAATAATAACTTCTCGTGAAAATGCGTAACAGTAGAAGTTTCTTTTTTACGGTATTCAGACTCAGACATATCCTTTCGGGCTTCTTCTTGCTGATCGTAAAGTTTCCTACCACGTGCTCCGCCAAATGCAAATGCCCGTGCAATTCCTACCGCGCCAATGGCATCCAAACGGTCAGCATCTCTGACAATTGCGCCTTCAATTGATGTAATATCTTTTGCGTTACCACCACTGAATGATACACTTTCAATCGCGGACATCACATTATTTGCAATCTGTTGTGTTGCACCTATTTTTTCAAGTAACTCTATCGTAGTGACTTCATGCATCTCTTCATATTTCGCATCTTCCACATCATGCAACAGAACTGCTAAACGCACGACTAGTTCATCAGCACTGGGCTCTGCAGTTAATATTTTCTCTGCATTTTTCATTACACGATCAATATGATCGAGATCATGACTCGCATCAAATTTCTTATAAATACCTTCAACTTCTGTTCTACATTTCGCTATCATTTCTTGCATTAAATTCCTTCCTCTCTTTTTCATTAGTTATATGAATATACAGCCTAGAAAACCTATTCTTTTATATGTCGAATGAAATTCATTTCATTATTAGCAGAACTTACTGAAGCTTCATATTCTTCACCGTTATAGAGTTTAACATGCATTTCGAAGTTGGGAATACCTATACCGCCTTGTCGTACTATATACTAATTGGACAACGATTCTGATCACAGCTTGTCGAGATATTCCACGAATTGCATAATACAATGCGTTTACCACCATCTACGTTAACAATCCTGTGAAGAAGGAAAGAAAGAAAGAAAGAAAGAGTGGCTCCTTTCCTTCTATTGGGATTCAGCATATATTATTTTACATAACTTATCAGATAGCCATAGCCTTTAGCTTCCATTTCTTTTAGCGGTACGAATTCAATCGATGCGCTGTTAATACAGTAACGTAATCCTCCGCGATCTTTTGGTCCATCTTCGAATATATGTCCTAGATGGCTATCCCCTGCACGGCTTCTCACTTCAGTTCGCACCATATTGAAACTTCTATCTATATGTTCCGTCATTACTTCGGGAACGATTGGTTGCGTGAAGCTTGGCCAACCACACTGTGAGTCATACTTATCAGCACTTGAGAATAGCGGTTCACCTGTTGCGACATCGATATAGATGCCATCTTCAAACGTATTCCAATATTCATTAGAGAATGCCGTTTCTGTATTGTTACCTTGTGTTACTTGATACTGTTCTGTCGTTAACTTCTCTTTTAATTCTTTGTCGCTTGGCTTAGGATAGTTCGCAGCATCAATTACAGATGGAATTTCCTGATCTTCCAATGTATCGAATTCAACATGACAATAGCCATTTGGATTTTTCTCTAGATAATCTTGGTGGTTCTCTTCTGCTAGCGTAAAGCTTGTCAACGGTTCTACTTCCGTGACAATTTCTGCGTCATAACGTTCCTGTTCGGCAGCAACGACTTCGTCAATAATCGCTTGATCTTCTGGCTTCGCGTAATAAATGCCCGAACGATATTGTGTACCACGGTCATTTCCTTGCTTATTCAAAGAGGTAGGATCAACAATCATGAAAAAGTGCTCCACAATCGTTTTCAAATCTGTATGTTTTGGATCATATTGTACATGAACCGTTTCTGCATGACCGGTTTTGCCCGTAATAACTTGATTGTATGTTGGATTTTCTGTCGTGCCATTTGCAAAGCCCGACGTCACATCATACACGCCATAGACCCGTTCCATATAGGCTTCAACACCCCAGAAACAGCCCCCCGCCAAGTAGATGTCCTGAAGATTATTTTCATCAAATTCTATATCATCATTGGGATTGGCGGGATATACGGTACCTGAAGAAGCAGTCAGTGAACTTGGGCTAGATGAGGAATCTGTTTTACCTATGCCACATCCTGTAAGTAACAAAATACCGAGTAAACCAAGTATCATTTTCAATTTCATAAAATGATCTCCTTTCGTTAATCAATTTGTGACATAGCATCGATAATTTGATCGTTTGATAGGTGGCCTGGCTGTGATCGAACCAAATTCCCTTTCGTATCAATAAAAGCCGATGTTGGATAGCCTTTTACATTGAATTCTTGGGCTAGACTTCCGCCATCATTTAAAAACACCGGCAAAGCATCTACATGTTGAACACCTTTGAACCATCTGATAAATTCATCGTGTTTCTTTTCATTATTAAATCCAGGTGCTACGACAGTCAGCACTTCAAAATCAGTTGAATCTTTAGCCAACGTATTGACTTCATCTAGGCCTGCAAGACAGATCGGACACCAAGAAGCCCAGAACTTTACATACACTTTTCGGCCTTCATAGTCGGCAAGGCTAACGGTTTCCCCTTTAATATCTTGCAAGGTAATGCTATTTGCGCCACTTTCTTTTTCGGCAGAAGAACAAGCGCTCATAACAGTAACGATAACTAACAACAAAGCGATTTTTTTCATCATGGTGATTCCTCCTTTTATTGTGGAATATTTGCTATGAACCACTCTAAATTATTCGGTATAAAGAATATTCTGTTAATGATTAACAGAACACCAGCAAGACGTATAGTTGCTAAGAGCCGTTTCAATTATTTCGTTCGATCCATTTGAACATGAATGAAGATGGATAACATGAGGATTGCATTTGGCAATAAAAATGAAGCGTTCCGCATCAAAAACCTGATTGGCTATCATTCTATATCCTCTCTTTCTATATATATCTATTATAAAATAACCGTTCGATAAAACCTATCGATTAAGATTCGGCCAAACTTTAATATGTTCAGCTGCAGACGTTTTTCGACAAAAAAAGATCCTTGTTTATAACTGTTGACAATTTGTCAACAAACATTTATTATTTTGAGAGAAGTAAATATTTTTACCGTCGTTGTAGAAATGGAGGGGTAGTGTCATGTCAGAAGCTAGTCTTGGTCTGTCTGTCGGGCAGTTATTGCGTGAAGTGTTAGAAGAACGTTCATTGTCCATGCGCAAACTAAGCGAACTTACAGATATTGATACTTCAACCATCTCTAGGATCATCAATGACAAGCGCAAAGCAACACTAGACCATCTGGAGAAATTCGCGATAATTTTAGAAATTCCATTAGCCAAGTTACTTCAAGCGGCAGGCTATCCGGTTGATGATAAACAGATGATACATTCTGCTTATGATGAAACAATTCAACAATTGGTCGAAACATCAGAACTTCTATCTTCGGATATCTCCATTGAAAAAGTTGAACTTCAACTTGCCAGTTATGAAGCATATGTTCAGACCACTGAAGGAAGAGAAAGAATTCTACATGACTTTGATAACAAGTTAAAACTGGCTGGCGGAGTAGGTCCATTCGTCGATCAAATGAAAGATTTATTTGCACGGTTTAAAATGCAAGATGTTGCAAAACGTGATCTAGCCATTATCGGCAGCGCATTATTATACTTTATCATTCCTGTGGATGTCATCCCGGACTACATTTTCGCGGTCGGGTATCTGGATGATGCGATCGCGGTCCAAATTGCTTCAAGCGTACTAACAAAGAATTCATAATCAAATGAATAGGTGTGACATTAATGGAAAACAGAGAAACTGGAAAGCGTCGTAAGAAAAAACTAAAAAGAAAATATAAACGATTAATATTCATGGTATTCACTTTGCTACTATTAGCGGGTGGCGGATACGTCGCAGCACAGTATTCAAACGGCCTTTCGTTTGCGAACGGTGACAAAACAAATGAAATACATACAGAACTAAGCGACAGCAGTAATACTTTTTCTACTAACGATTCTGCTTTTGATGACTTTGAAGGTGGCGAATCTCAATTTGGAGAAATTAACGTATTGTTGATTGGTGATGACGCAAGAGGCGACGAAGATGACACTCGTTCAGACGCTCTGATGATTGGTCACTACGATCAAACAACAAACAAAGTGAAGTTAATTTCTCTGATGCGTGATATATACGTCGACATCCCAGGTCACGGTATGGAAAAGATCAATGCCGCTTATGCACTTGGAGGTCCTGAATTAGTACGACAAACGATCAAGCAGAATTTCGATGTAGATGTCCAATATTATGCGATTGTTAATTTCGAAGGTTTCTCAAAAATCGTCGATGTAATCGCTCCCGACGGTATTGAAGTCGATATTCCATATGAGATGTCACACGGACTAGGTTTAACTCTCTATCCCGGCCAACAAAAATTGAACGGGGAACAATTACTCGGTTACGTACGATTCCGCCACGACATCCACAGTGATTATGGTCGCGTGGAACGGCAACAAGAAGCGTTAGGGAAACTGAAGGATGAAGCGATGAGTTTACAAACACTTGTCAATATACCGAAATTAATGGGCGTTATTGATCCATACATTGATACGAACATCGACAGTAAAACGATCTTTACAATTGCTAAAGGTATGTTGACCGGTGGGAAGAATAACGAAATGGAATCACTGCGCATTCCCGTAGAAGGATCGTTTGGAGATCTACGCACAGAAGTTGGAGCTGTTCTCGAGATTAACTTAGAACAGAACAAACAAGCATTACGAGAGTTTTTATCATTAGAGGATGAATCAGTAGAGGACGAAAGCGAACAAAACGGACACTATGCAGAAGTTCAAACAGAAAATCAAGATCCACAATACTAGAGCGATATAGTTACTCAAAAAAATAAGCTGTTCCAGTCATTCAACCGACCGGAACAGCTTATTTTTACGATACACTACTTATAAAATGATAAACATCATGTAAATATTAAGAAATTCTATGCACAGAATCAGCAAAGTCAAATCTATATTCTTTTTCTATAGTTCACTATTTTCCCGTATGATCTTTAATCAACGCTTAAACATAAAAGTCTTTTATGTACTACCCTGTTGATATGTTCAAGTTTAAGTTGAGGTTAAAATATAATTAGGTGCTATATTAGAACGGCTTATGCCACCGTATGGATAGTCCAATGAGAAGTCCTATTCATACTAGAATATTCGTAATTCTCATGATAAGAAAGCGCGAAATATACAAGACCAGGTTATCATCACTTATAGTGCAACTAAGACAAGGTTGAGATTGATCATTTTATTGATACTAGTCACTTATTTATAACTGAGCTTAAAGGAATGCCAATTTATTTGAACCTTATTCCACTCTGTAAAGTTCTATCTTTATATAGTTCTTGAAATGATTTCACTTGAGAATAATAATATTTGCCAGCGTGTTCCACTCTTTTAACTTGACCAATAGATTCCAAGTAAATTAAATTTGTAATCGTTTGCATAAAGGCAGGTAAAAGTTTTCCATTTGAATATCCTTTATAAACAAGTTGACATGCATCAAATGCAGTCTTTCCTTCTTCCCCTATCGCCTCAAAGGTCTGTCTCCATCTTTTTTGATAATGTACTTTCATTTCTGCCACTCTATCGGGTAAACTAACGATTGCTTTTCCGTGACCCGGTAAAGCAATGCCTGTTTTATAACTAGCAACTTTATCTAATGACATCATATATTCTTGTAATGGATTATCATTAATATGCTTTGATGTCACTAATGGATTCATAGAACGTAAAATATGATCACCTACAAAAATAGTGCCACTTTCTCTTTCATAAAAGCAATAATGATCGATAGCATGACCTGGTGTCCAAATTGCCTCAAACAGACCATCTCCAATCTTTAATAAGGAGCCTGTTTCAAATATATGGTCAGGTTCAAATTGATAAGTGTCCAGTTTATAATACGGTTCAATTTCAGCTTCATCGTCACGATAATGAATGGCCCCATTCCTGATCGCGAAAGACCTCATGGGATTAACGTAATCTTCATCAAATGTTTTGCGAGACTTTAATATTTCTTCATATCCTTTAACAGATAGCCAAATGGGTAAGCCATAATTGAGCTGAAACCAACCAGCTAGACCTAAATGATCAGGATGTGCATGAGTGATAACCACTTTTTCGATTTTCATCCCCTTACAAAGAACCTTTTCCCACAAAGCTTTTGCTTCTTCAGTATTGTCTCCTGTATCTACAATGGTATATCCATTTTCACCTTCTACTAAATAGCTATTGGTATACCCCATATTAAAAGGCATAGGCACCTTTAATCGCAGTATTTTGTTAGCAACTTCCTCTAGCATTTCAAAAACTCCTCTCGCAACCTCAACTTCAAAAACATGTAGTTGTTTATTATCGAGCCATGATTGTACCGCCATCTACCATGATTGTTTGACCGGTAATATAATCAGCATCATTACTTGCAAGAAACACTGCAGTTCTTCCAATATCTTCTTCACAATCCCCTAGACGTTTCAAAGGAATGAGAGACACCATTTTTTGATATGCATTTGGCTGATTTTGTTCCATTTGTGCAACGCCAGGAGAGCTAGCGATTGGAGAAATAAGATTGACAGTAATTCCATGTCGACCCCATTCATTCGCTGCTACTCTCGAAATCCCCCGTATCGCTTCTTTTGCAGCAGCATAAGAAGATTGCCTGCTTAAACCGACCAACCCAGCGCCAGATACAAAATTTATTACTTTTCCTTTTGTTTTTATTAAATATGGTAAGCTATGTTTCATTAATAAAAATGTCGGCCAGAATCCTGTGTCAAATGAGTATTCCATATCCTCTTCAGTCGTTTCTTCCAAAAGAACATTATTGGTGGCGTGTGCATTATTGATCAATACATCCAATTTCCCAAAACGTTCAATGGTTTGATCAATTAGTTTAGGCAATTGTTCTCTATTTCGTAAATCCGCTTGGATATAGAAAGCATCGCATCCTAAATCCAGCAGTTCTTTTTCTGTTTTTCTTCCTTTATCTGCATTTAAGCCAACAAACACAATAGAAGCTCCTTCCTTTGCGAAAGCATGACAAATCCCTCTTCCAATTCCTGAAGAACCACCCGTTATAAAAGCAACTTTTCCTTTTAATTTCATTTTCAACATCCTTCCCGCGACATTTTATTTTGTCAAATTGTTGTATATAAAAGTTATGTTATAATTATGACAGTAACCATAGTATGGAAATGAGGTCATAAATAATGGAAGCACTTTGTCCAGCTGATTTGCTAATTGAAAATGTAACAGTCATTACAATGGATCCGCAATTTCCGAAAGCATTCGGCATCGCTATTGCAAAAGGCAAGATTGTAGGACTTTTGCCATCTTCTTCTAGCTCTTGGCCTTTGACTCCAACAGGGTTGCGCATGAATGGTAATAACTTAGTTATATTACCTGGCCTTATAGATGCACACTGCCATCTTCGGGCATTACTTAGTCAAAATAATGCTGTCTCATGTACTAGCCAAGACGTACGTTCGATAGCGGACATCTTGAAAGCGATTCATTCAAAAACATTACAAGTATCAACTAGTACTTGGATTCGCGCTTTCGGATATGATGTTTCTCAGTTAGATGAAAATCGTCATCCCACCCGCTATGATTTAGATAAAGTTGCGCTAGAACATCCTGTTCGCTTACGCCATGTGACTCGGCATGTATCTATATTAAATAGCGTAGCATTGAATATAGCAGGAATCAGCGCTAACACAGTCGATCCTCCTGGCATACATATCGAAAGAAATTCAGAAACTAACGAGCCAACCGGAATGATTCACGGCGGCGATGCTTGGCTCTCGCAACACATTGTACCTAATGCTACTTATAGTGAACTTCAAAAGGGGGTCCCGAATTTAAAAACCCGCTTGTTAAAATATGGAATTACAGCTGTTCTGGACGCAACACCTACCAATCGTTTGGAAGATGCGAAGTTTTGGTATACCGCACTCCAGAACAATTGGCCCATTACTATTCAATTGATGACTGATTTTGAGCAACATGTTGAAGTTGCTGCTTATATTAAACAAGAACTTCCTTGTTATTTTCGTGAAAAACTAGAAATTGGACATATCAAAATTGTAATGGAAGCCTTGCCTGAGATTGTGCCTACGCTCGATAACTTATCTAAACTTGGCCAAGAAGCATTTGAAAGAGACGGTAGTTCTTTGGCTATTCATGTGGTTGATCCTGAAATGACATGGACAGCCATAGAAGCGATCAGACAAATACAATCTAGATTTCCAAATGCTCACCATCAACATCGTTTCGAACATTTAAGTTTATCCCCTGAAGCATTTCTTCCAGACATTGCAGCTTTAGGAATACGCGTTGTGACGAATCCTAGTCTGATATATGATCATGGAGACCGTTATTTAGCAGATGTTGAAGTTTCAGAACATGAATGGTTATATAGAATGCAAAGCCTTTATGAAGCAGGAATCGCCATGGCTGCGGGATCAGATGCACCAGTTGCTTCACTCAATCCTTGGCTCGGTATCCAAACAGCTTGTACGCGTAAAACTTCCAAACAGCAAGCTGTAAATCCAAAAGAAGCATTGGACCGTTGGAACGCTTTACATCTTTATACAGCAGGTGCAGCGGAAGCAGCGGGATGGAAGAATAAGCGCGGAATGATCAAGCCCGGTTTTCAAGCCGACCTAGTGGCTGTTAATCAAAATCCCCTTACTTATCCTATCGATAAGTTACATTCTATCGCTGTTAAAGCAACATGGATTGCTGGAAAACTTGTATTTTCAGATATTTAAATAAACTTTTTGTGAAACCGCATACATTAAATCGTTTTCTCTAAAGGTTTGCGTTATAATTGAGTAATTAATATACAAGGCATTTTTTTGTAAAAAAGTTAATGGAGTGATGAAATGACAGCAGAGAAACCAGTGCAGCGTTTAAATACAGTTAACAATGCAATTTCCCTTTTGACTATGTTTATTAAACATGATTCAATCGGCCTCGTAGAAATTGAAGACGAAATTGGTATTAGTAAAACCGCTGCTTTTCGTTTAGTCGCAACTATGGCAGATCGCGGTTTGTTAATGAGAGATAAAAAAACGAAGCGCTATCATCCAGGCCCCCTACTATTTCAATTAGTACGGAAGTCAAAAGTAAATGATATTGTATCAATTGCTCAACCATACATACAGGAATTAGCGCAGATTACAAATGAATCTATTTATCTTTCGATTCGAAGTGGCTATAAACATATTTTTTTATCGGGAATATATAGCCCTCAACTTCTTAAAGTAATGATTCCTATCGGAGAAGAAACCGATCTACATATTGGTGCAGCTGGAAACCTACACTTAGCGTATATGTCACCTATAGATGTTGAAAACTATTTTAAGCGTAAAATCTTTGAACCCTTTACACCTAACACAATTACAGATCCGGCACTTTTCAAAGAAAAATTAGTCAACATTCGAAGTATGGGTTTTTCCACCAGTCTCGGAGAAAGAATGCAGGACTCTGGAGCTGTGACAGCCCCCATTTGGGAACATACTGAAGAACCCGTTGCAGCAATAGGAATCTATTTTCCGATGACGCGATTTGATGATCAGAAAAAACAGCATTATATTGAATTAGTTAAAACATATGCACAAAAAATTTCTGAAGAAGTTGTTTTGGGGCGGGACTAAGTGCTTCCGCCTTTTTACTTACTCAGAAACTTCTTGATTTTTTAGCTGCCAGCTACGTTTGAATAGAACGCCTTCTCTAGCAATACCATCAGCTTCTGGCATATCGTTACTCGTTGCGACTAATGTTTTAATCCATCGAGCGTTTTGAGGGTATTGGGTTACTATTTTTTTCATATAGGAGATGGTTTGTTCAACCAATATATCTTTTTCAATGATACCGCTAATCATTCCTATACCAACACCTTCTTCTGCGGTGATTCTTCTGCCGCTGATTGCCAAATCGTGTGCTTGCCCTTGTTTCACAAGGCGGGGCAAGCTTTGCGTTCCGCCTGCAGCGGGTAGCATTCCAATTTGCGCTTCAGGTAGTGAAAGTTTTGTCCCTGGCGAAGCAAAACGAAAATCGAAGAGCATTGCCATTTCCAATCCAGAACCGATGGCAAAACCATGCATGGCGGCCGCTATCGGTTTTTGCATACGACGGATGTCTTCCCATAAATCATGCTGCAATCGGATTCTTTTTTTCTCAATGACCGTCGATGTAGTTCCAAATTCCGTTAAGTCAGCTCCAGCGCAAAATCCACGCCCTGCCCCACAAACAACGATTGCATCAATAGAAGGATCTTCATTCACAATGTGAACATAATGATATAATTGGTCTCGTATTTCTACATTGAATGTATTTAAAGCATCAGGTCTATTCAGCGTTAAAATTGCTATATTTTCATCTTTTTCCATTAAAACCGCACTATTATTCATCTTCCATCCTCCATTCTCACGTCCACGGATAGTATCAAAATTCTTATGTTTATTTCCCCGTAAATTGTGCAGGACGTTTCTCTAAAAAGGCCTGTACGCCTTCCATTCGATCTTCGCTTGTGGATAATAGCATATAGATATCTAATTCCAAACGCAATGCTTGTTCAAATGACAACTCACTGCCCCTTAACAAACATTCCTTCGTATATTGCATAGATAGACTAGATAACTTGGCAAGCTCTTGGGCTTCTTGACATGCCGCTTCCCAAACGGATTGTTTATCTACAATTTTATTGATTAGTCCCAACTGCTTCGCCTCTGATGATTGAATAACTTCTCCACCAAGCAGCATAGACATTGCAGGCCCTTTCCCTATAATACGTGGTAGGCGTTGCGTAATCCCCCCTGTTGGAATTAGGCCGTGTTTAGATTCAGGAACTGAAAAAAAAGCCGTGTCGGATGCATACCTTACATCAGCAACACATGCTAAACTAAGCCCTAGTGAAGAGCATTCTCCTTCAATTGCTACAATAACCGGATGTGGAATACGCGCCCATTGTTCAATTGCATTGTTAGACAGGGCAATAGTTGCATATAGATCATCTTCTATTGTCGGGTTTTCTATTTGAGGGTTCCAACAGCTAAAACTTTTTCCCCGAGCCCCTAGAACAACTACTTTAATATCTTCACGATGTGATAACTCTGTAGCTATTGCTGCCAACTCTTGAGCCATTTCTGCATTTAATACATTTCCATTTTCCCCATTGTTTAGTAAAACTTGGGCAACTTCGTTTTCAATAGATACATCAATAATACAATATTTCATAGCGGTCACCCTTTTTTCTTTTTTTTATTTCATCATTATGTTCACCGAGCAGTGGTGCTGCCAATTTAGAATGTCTCTCCCAGCCTTCACTTTTCCACGGCATTCCTAGTGTTGGTTCCCCTTTTATGCCAATGTAGAAGTCTAATCTTAGATTTCTCACTAAATCGGCTATTGATTGTTCAAAAACTTTTTTATCTGGTGGCTGTGACTTATTCCCTTCTATTATACGGTCTCCTATAAATTGAATGGCTGTTTCATATTGTGATACGTCAATGGTAAACCCTGCTCCATATATGCTTCTAGAGAATAAAGTAGCCCCTAAAGCAAAAGCGCCGTGTATCCCAGCTCCAATATCACTAATCGAAAATCCAGGAAGCCACGGAGTTTCATCTTGATAAAATGTAAGGGAAGCAATGCCAGACATCGCTTCCAAAGTTGGTCCGTATCCCACGAAATCCCTGTAGGGTCCTGTCTGGCCAAATGCAGAAAGTGAGATAATGATGAGTTGTTCATTTCTCTGTCGTAAAACTTCTGACGTCAATCCGAAGTTCTTCATTACACGCGGACTATAGTTTTCAATGAGTACATCGCTTGATTCAATCAAATCCATTAATATTTCTTGATCTGATTCCTTTCGTAAATCAAGTGTAACTCCTTTTTTATTACGATTTAGTTCCCTAAAAAAAGGAGCTTGATTATCTTGATTCGCACGAATGCCGTCTGGACGATGGGGAGCCTCCACTTTAATAACTTCTGCACCTTGATCAGCTAATAGTCGAGAACAGTAAGGACCAGACCACATACTAGTTAAGTCGATAATGCGAAGTTTATTCCAAGATTCAACTGGTGGTTTTGAATATGAAGTTGAACTGTTTAATTGGTGCTTCGAAATTTTAAAAGGAGGTAGAATGTACTTCCCCCCATTTTTATGGGATATAAGTTGTCTATGTTGTAATTGAGGACAGTCATCTAATTCTTCAAAAGTTTGCACTTTCCCAAAAGGCATTCTAAACGCTTGACCAGTTTCAAACAGTTCTTCCTTTGTCATTTTTTTGGACCAACCCAATATCAAACTTTCTATTTCTTCATAGTGATTTAAACGACCATCATTTGTATTCCAATGGGACTTATTTTCCACTCCCATCCATCGTGTGAATAAATCCCATTGCTCATCTACAGGCGCTCCAATAAAAGCATTTCCATCAATGGTTGGAAAGATAGCCATTGGCGCCATATACCGGTGGCGATTTCCTACTCTATGGTGAACTATTTGCGCTGCTTTAAATTTTGAATAAGCACCCTCTAAAGCACTAACCGCGATTATCAATGCGTCTATATAAACTTCCCTACCCTTATCCGTCCAATTTCTTTCTAATAACGCAAACAGGCCAGCTGTGGCTGCATGGGCTCCAACTAAATAAGCAGCTGGATAGCCCCCAATCGTTAGGGGCTCCTTTTCGGGATCTCCTGTGGAAGTTCTCCACCCAGCTATCGCTTGAAGTGATTGTTCTTCGTCAACATCTACTTCTTCGGGAAATTGAATCGTTATACAAACAAGATCTTCTTTTTGATTCAAAATTTGGATCGCTTGCGAACTGAGCTGCTGTCCACATGAGTGGCTATCTTTTATAATTAAATCCCATTTTTGTTCAGAAAGAAGGGAACGAATAGCGGCATCTTTTTTAGATGGATTGGAATAATAAAGTAAATATTTATTATCATCTCTAAAAAGATTCGGATAATAGACTGTACTCACTATTTTTGTAACGGCTGCCCCACTTGAAGCGAATAGTTTACTTGCATAACTTCCGGAAGGGCCATTTGTTACATCTAAAATCCTTAAATCTTTCAACAAATAATGTGTACAGTCATTCCCCATATAGATCACCTCATTATCGCAATCAATTTATACTAAACTTCATTATTTTAATCAGCTGTCGGTAATGAAACTGGTTGTTTTATTTGCATTTCTTGCTCGCAACATTGAACCGCTCCTTCACCTGATTTTGTACATAATATTTCCCCACCACATACTTTACATTCAAATCTTTTTCCTAGTTGATTGGCCATTTTGATTATCTCCTTTTTCATCTTACAGTACTTTAATGCCATTCAATTTTTATATTCACTTCTTTTCTAGCTGCTTCTGACAGCATTTCAAAACAGTTTGGGGTGGTGCTTTTGTAACGATAAATTCACTCTTACAAGTAGCACACATATATTTAGTTCCAACCTTTACGTCCATTATAATTCTCTTCCTTTCCCGTTATAGCATAGGTTTTATACGGTGGTCATTGCTCCAAGTGGCACTGAACCAATAATATTTTCTACTTTTAGCGCGTCAATTTCTTCTTTCGTTAATTTCAATATTTGGCTAAGTACATAATCATTATGTTGACCTAAAATGGGGGTAGGGCTTTTATGTTGAACACGTTCGCCAGAAAACTTTATTGGCCAAGCAGGATATTTATGCGTACCAGTAATATCGTGTGTAACTTCTTGGTACATATCTTGTAAAAAAGGATCGTTTTCCATTTCATTCACATTTAATACAGGACCTGCGTTGACACCTACTGATTGTAATAAATTTGTAGCTTCATAATTTCCAAATTGATGTGTCCAGTTTTCCACCAAAGAATCTAATTCGTCTTGATGTTGACAACGCTCTTCTGCAGTTTGAAAACGTTCTTCTTTTGACCATGTTGGCTCACCAATCGCTTTGCAAAAGTTTTTCCATTCTTCTTCATTTGTAACCGCGATCGCTACCCATGAATCTTCTCCTTTACTCCGATAGATACCATGAGGTGCCATATTAGGTTGACGATTACCCAAACATCCCCAGTTATTTCCATTCAAGGAAACATCCAAAAGAGGTTGACCCACTAAATTGATACACGTTTCAACTTGGGCTACTTCTATGAACTGACCTCTTCCAGTTTTTTCTCTATATTCTAATGCAGACAATAGAGCAAACACTGTATGTGATCCAGAAATAACATCCCCTGTACCTGAAATAATTAGTGGCTTTTCTCCCTCATACCCATTTGTTTGTGCGATCCCTGACAAGATCTCAAAAGTATAGGCAAATCCCGGTTGTTCGCCATAAGGTCCGGTTTTACCGTATGCAGGCATAGAAAGCATAATTATTTTCGGATTGATTTCTTTGATCATTTCATACGTAAGGCCAAATTTCTCCATTACTTTAGAAGTGAAATTCTCAATAACGACATCGCTTTCTTTTAATAGACTTTTGAAAATTTCTATACCTTTAGATTCGTTTAAATTTAATGTGATACCCATTTTGTTCATATTGGCAGCATTAAATTGAGGTCCTAATTCCCACCAGTCTTTCCCGGGTTTAGTTGATACAAATCTAAATCCATCCGGAGCTTGAATCGATTCTACTTTAATAACTTCTGCTCCCTGGGCTCCTAAATATGACGTACAAAATGGACCCGACCACCACATGGAAAGATCTAAAATTCGAATGCCTTCTAATGGTAATGACATGAGTATTTCTCTCCCTTCATATGAAACCACATGTAATATCCATCAACCAAGAAATCAAATAACACCTTTGGCTTTCAGTTTTTGTAGTTTGGATTTAGATAATCCCAATTCTTGATCATAAATTTGATGATTATGTTCACCTAAAAGTGGAGCAGCACTACGAATTGTCCACGGTGTTTCGGACATACGGAAAGGAGCGCCTGGCTGAACGACTTTCCCCATTTCAGGATGATCGACTGAAACGAAGACGTTTCTCTCGACATACTGAGGGAAAGAAAGCATTTCTTCAAATGTGGGGACGGGAATGACAGGAACTTTCCATTCCCTTCCTTTTTCAAGCACTTCTTCTTTCGTATGTTGCATTAACCATTCATCTAGCACTTGCTGGAATTCTTGTTGATGTTGCAAACGATCATACAAGAGAATAAATCGTGGATCTTCCATCCATTCGTACTTTTCAATCATGCAGCAAAAGTCTTGCCAGTGTTGACCAGTCAATAAAGATATTGCGATATTGCCATTTTTGCACCGTTCTATACTCGGTAACATTACAAAACGCTTTGGCGTTTTAACAGGACTGGTAGGATAGGAATCTTGAACTGTGGGATAAGCACGTTGAAGCATGCCAACCTCAACAGTGGAAACGTCTATATGTTCACCTTTATGACTTTTCCGTCTACCTAAAACTGCTGTCATCGTGGAAAACGCTGCAAATGTACCCGAAATATAGTCTAATAATCGAAGTGGACCACCTGCTCTAAGTGGTTGTCTAGTACTCTCACCTATTGAACTTACCCACCCGCTCATCGATTGTGCAATAAGTTCCGTGGCATGATAGTCTCGATATTTACCTGTTTGGCCAAAATTAGAAATTGAAGTCATAATTAGACCAGGGTTTAAGTCACGCAAAGCTTCATAGCCAAGACCTAATTGTTGCATGACACCAGGTTTAAAATTTTCCACAATAATATCTGCTTCAGAGATTATTTTTTTCGCGATTTCAATACCACTTTCAGTTTTCAAGTCTAGTGTTATACCAATTTTATTGTTATTCAAATAATTGAATAATCCACTCTTATTGAGATCAGGTTTATTCCCAGGGAACGGACCCTCTAATCGTGAAGGGTCTCCCAATCCAGGCTGTTCAATCTTTATTACTTTTGCACCCATATCTGCTAGTAACTTTGTACAATAAGGTCCTGTAATATTTTCTGATAAGTCAATAACTGTAAGTCCAGTTAGGGCTTGCTCTTTCATATTATCCCACCCCTGAATCATGTATTTTGTTCAGTTAACCTATTCAATCAATTACGTCTTTATTTTTGAGTTTGTCGATAATCATTCCTTATAACTAGTGACACTCACACGAAATATTAACTTACTTCAGCCAAAGCTTGAAACTCCCACTGAAGTAAATTAAAAGAACTACGCGTTGTACTCCCTTTACGAATGTATTACTTCAGCAACTTTATTAGTCTTAAAAGTTGAAGCGATTTTCTTTAGATGTATAGGCGCTGATCCAAGTTCGACTTCCATGCTTTTAAACCTTCTAAAAGCAAACTGGAGAGGATAATCCATATCGATACCCATACCTCCGTGGAGCTGATGAGTACCTACCAGGACCTTTTGGCCTTCTTTGCATAACCAAGCCTTTGCAACTGCAATCTCTTTTTCAGCGGACATTCCTTCATTTAATCTCCATATAGCTTGTAGTGCAGCCAGCTGACCGCCTTCTACGATTGTATAAATATCAGATAAACGATGTTGGACAGATTGGAAGCTACCAATCGGACGGTTAAATTGTGTTCTTTCTTTTACATAGTCAGTTGTAAGATCTAATGCACGGCGAAGTAAGCCAGCCATTTCAACACATTGCAACGCTGTGGCCAATTGATTTAATTTGTCTACAGCTGCCCATCCTTCATTTTCGTTACCAAGTAGATCATTTTTCGTTAATTGTACATTTTGAAACTCTACTTCAAACAATTTATCAGAACCAATGGATTGAAGTGCTTGTTTCTTAATTGTTGCATCATTTTTAACAAGGAATAGACTGAGTCCTTCTTTACTACCATCTTCTTTATTATCAGTTCGTGCTAACGTTAGAAAATAATCTGCCGTCTCGGCAAATTTCACGAATAACTTTGTACCGTTCAGCGTATACCCATCGCCACTCTTACTCGCTCGGGCTTTTACATAACTCAAATCATAGTGGGCTTGTGATTCGATCATAGCGCCAGTAACAATACTTTTGCCTTCGATGATTTGTGGCAAAAGCGCCTTTTTTTGTTCTTCTGTACCAAAGTTTAAAATTGGTAAGACACCATTAACAAGTGTAGAAACAAATGGTGCGGAAAACATTGCTTTCCCAGCTTCTTCAACGATAATTGATAAATCCATTAAATCGCCATCAATGCCGCCATATTCTTCAGGGACGATTAGTCCTAAAAATCCTAAATCGGCAAGCTCTTGATAGAATGAAGGTGAATATTGTTCTTTACTTTTTTCAAATTCTGTTAAAGATGGCGTTGTGCATTTTTCTTCAAAGAATTTTTTGGCTGTACTTTTAAAAATCACTTGATCTTCCGTCATTGAAAAATCCATAAGCTGGGCACCTCTTCCTTTAATTATTTATCCGTTTAAATTTAACGAGTGCTGTATCTTCGAAAACTTGATCTACTACAGCTTCAACAGGCATTCCAATTTCAATTTCATGTGGCTCGCAATCTACCATATTAGATATAATGCGTACTCCTTCTTCTAACTCAACAAGAATGACCCCGTAAGGCGTTTTAAATCCTGGATGTACAGAACGATGATAAATTACGTAACTATGAATAACACCCTTACCTTCTGATGGTACCCAACCTAAATCGAAACTATGGCAGTTCGAACAGACTACCCGCGGAGGATGTGAATATGTTTGACAATTATTGCATTTCTGTAAGTGGAGTTGTTTTTCCTCTTGCAACAACCTCCAAAATTTTTCTGTATCTTGACTCATCATTGGTTTTGGAGTTGGAACTCCCACTTCGCTATATTTAACCATATACATTACCTCCTTCTCAAAATAAGTCCGCTTGATGGGACACCTAATCCACCTGTTACTAAAGAATATTCGATATCATTGATTTGTGTCGTAGAAGTACCTCTTACTTGGCGAACACCTTCTGCGATTAAGTTCATGCCATGAATGTATCCTTCAGACATAAGTCCACCTGATGTATTAATCGGTAGTTCTCCATCCGGTCTAATACGGTGGCCTCCTTCTATATAATCGACCCCTTCTCCTTTGCCGACAAACCCTAACGCTTCAAGTTGCATTGGCACAAGAGGACTGAATGCATCGTAAAATTGAGCAACATCTATTTCTTTCGGAGTAATACCTGCCATTTCAAAAAGCTTTTTGCCATAGGCTTCCACTTCATGAAGAACCGTGATATCTTCTCGTGCATAAGACGTCATCACTTCTCCATTTGTGGACATCCCTTGGATTGCTCCTGAAATATATGCGGGTTTGTGTCTCAAGTCTTTTGCCAAATCTGCTCGTGTCACAATTATAGCCACGGCGCCATCAGTACTTAGGCAGCAATCATGTCTACGCAATGGTTCAACATTGATTGGAGAGTTCATATATTCATCAAGTGATAAAGAACGACTATGGAAGATTGCTTTTGGATTTCTGTTGGCATTCTCACGATTCACTAATGCAACGTGTGCAAGCTGACCATCTTTAATGCCGTATTTATGGTTATAGCGCTGTGCAAACATTGCAACCCATGAAACTGGCGTGAGTAAGCCATATGGATGATTCATCCCCATATATACATCTTGAGACACCCTTGTTGGTTCAAAGTCTCCATATGTTACAGGTCCGGAAGCATCTCGTATTGAACGGTAGCATACAACCGTATTTGCCATACCTGATTCAATAGCCGCTACGGCATGAGCAATAGTGGCACAGCTTCCTCCTCCACCATATGGCGCTTTACTAAAAAAACTTAAATTTGGAATTCCTAATTGCCTAACGACTTCAATTTGTTCTGCTGTGTCCATAGAATAATTCACCATGCCATCAATATCAGAAACTTTTATCCCTGCATCTTTTACGGCATCTAAAATAGCTTCAAGTGCCATTCGCAATTCGCTACGGCCGCAATTCTGACTGAATTCAGTAGCACCTAGGCCAATAATAGCTGTTTTCTCTTTTGGATTTCCCATTTATACTTACCCCCTGATTGGTAGTGATATAATTACTTTTCCTTTTGCATGATTACCTTGTTTATTTTTACCCAAGTATTCAATTTCAACTAAGTGATCGTCATTTTCTTCGAACTTCTTTGAAACTTTTCCTGTCAGTTCAAGAATGTCACCTGGATAATTAGGTACAGCTAAACGTAATTGAATGCTTTTTAGTTCGCCAGCTGGTCCTGTCCAGTCTGTAATATATTTTCCAATCAAACCGTTCGTCGTCAGTATGTTCATAAAGATATCATCTGCACCTGCTCTTCGTGCAGCATGATAGTCATGATGCACGTCTGAATAATCGCGTGTAGCTGAAATAGCTCCACCTGACACTAGAGCTGCTGTAATTTGTCTTTTATGAACAGGTAATTCATCTCCGACTTTCACATCATTCCAATTAAGAACAACAGGTTTAGTTTCAATCATTTTGCTTCCTCCTTCATTGCTGCAATTGAGTTATAGACTAAAATCGTAAATGTTTGCTGACAAACAACTTCATCATTTTGATTAATGAATTTATAAGCAAAAGTTACAAAGTAACCTGGTCCACGAGCTGTTTGTTTTTCAGCCGAAATTTCTTTCACAGACATAATTTGACTTATTTGATCGCCAGGCTTCATCGGTGTGAAATATTCTTGGTTTTGCTCAGTAGCAACGATCGTTGAATATCCTTCTTCGGCCATCACCTTAAGCAAACTTTCCATCGAGTTCGGATCTCTTTCAGGCTTCGGCCATAAAGGATTCATCGTATATACTTGTACTTGCATAGGCGGTGCGATAACGCCTTCATATTTTGTGTTTTTAGCATATTGAGGATCTGAATATAGTGGATTTGTATCCTCCATCACTTCAGTCCAATGTCTAATCATTTGTTCACAAACTGCGTCAACACCTGCTATTCTTTCTGAATCTAAGCCGATATAGCTGTTAAGTACTGCCTCTGCAATAGCCATTAATTCATCCCCCTTAGGTTATATTCGAAAAGTTGAAAACGCATACAATGTTAACTCATACTTTTTTCCATACCGAGCCCAAAACGAGCGACCAAATCACGCATAACGTCATTTGCCCCTCCACCAAACAAGAGGACCAATGCCGCTTTTGTTAGTGGTGTTACTTTACCACCCAACGCTGCATACTTAGAGTCTATATCCAGTTGACCAAACATATTGAGGATTTGCATACAAACGTCGTATGTTTTTTGATTCAACTCTGCAGAAAATACTTTATTCATAGAAGGACGGTAATGTGCCGCTGGTTCATTTTCATGCGCCCATGCTGCACGATAGTTAAGGAGTCGCAAGACTTCGAGATCTACCGTCAAATCTGCAAGACTGTTACGAACCCACTCATTATCTATTACAAGAGAACCATCTATTGTTGTTTCGTTTGCCCATACGATAATTTCTTCTACAGTACGCTCCATTTCAGAGTAAGTAGACAACATTAATCGCTCTAGTGAAAGCTGGGAAGTTATATATTGCCAACCTTTATTTTCTTCTCCTACAATCGCATCTAATGGAACACGGACATTGTCGTAAAACGTTACATTTGTATGTGCCCCGCCACCCATTAATTCCATTGGTGTATAAGAGAATCCTTCTGCTGTTGTTGGTACTAGAAAAATTGAGATTCCTTTATGTTTAGGTGCATTTGAATCTGTTCGAGCAGCTAGCCAAATATAATCAGCAATATGTGCATTCGTTGTAAAAACTTTTTGTCCGTTGATGATATAAGAATCGCCATCACGAATTGCAGTAGTCTCAAGTGCTGCAAGATCCGTACCCGCTTGTGGTTCTGAATAACCAATTGCGATTTCTACTTCGCCTTTTAGAATTTTAGGTAGAAAATAATCTTTCTGCTCCGAGGTTCCAAGTTTCATTAGCGTTGGCCCAACCGTTTCCAATGTAATGAAAGGAATATTAACTCCAGTACGGTTGATCTCTTCTAAGAAAATATACTGTTCTAGCGGAGTTTTGCCCTGACCACCATATTCTTCTGGCCATCCGACACCTAGCCAGCCATCATCTCCAAGATCTTTAATATATTGTTTCCAAAGAGGGCCTCCCTCAGGCTTCTCTTTTAATTCTTCTAGCATGTCTTGCGAAATATGACCTTCCAAGTAATTTCGTATTTCATCTTTTAACTGTTGTTGTTCTTCGGTTAAATCAAAACGCATTCTCTTCACCTCATTACATTATTTTTGAATATTTCGTTAACTTACATTAAAACAATTTATTTAGTTATAGTTTTCATTAACAGGAATATACCGTTCCCGAAGTTCTTTTTTTAATATTTTCCCTGTGGAAGTACGTGGTAGACTTTCAACTATGACGATTTCTGAAGGTACTTTAAAACTTGCAAGACGACCTTTGCAAAATTGGATCAATTCCTCTGCGGTTGGATGCGCTTTTAATTCATCTAGCACTATCACAGCCATGATTTCTTCTCCCCATTCCAAACTAGGGATCCCAATAATGGCTACATCAGAAAGCGCAGAATGGGATAATAACACATCTTCAATTTCTGCAGGAGATATATTTTCCCCGCCTCTAATAATCATGTCTGAACTTCTTCCACCTAAAAATAAATAGCCTTCTTCGTCGATCCAACCAACATCTTCTGTATTTACCCAACCGTCAACAAGCGTTTCTTTCGTAGCTTCTTGACGCTTCCAATAACCTTTCATCGATCTCTCAGATCGAACATAGACATTGCCGACGACATTCTCGCCAACAGGTTGTTTTTGATCATCTACCACCATGATATCTACTCCTGGTAAAGGTTTTCCTACAGAAGATAAGCGTTTAATTTTTTTCTCTCTTTCTTCTTTTGATCCTGTGAGCTTATGATCTTCAGGTCCTAATACAGAAACTGTGGAAGTTGTTTCTGTCATGCCGAACGCATTGGCGAAATCAGTCGTTGTTGGAAAAGATTCAATTGCTTTTAAAATAACCGGCAGAGGCATTTGTGCAGCACCGTAAGAAAGACTTTCTAAGCTACTGAGATCTCTATTTCCAAATTCCGGATGATCTAAGACCTGTTTCATCATAGTAGGTACTAAAAATGCTTGCGTTGCTTTTTCTCGTTCGACAGCATACAGCCATTTTCCAGCATCAAATTGGGGCATTAATATTAAGCGACGTCCAGTGTAAATTGAATTACAAATGCTCGTTGCTCCTGCCACATGATAGTTGGGAATGCAGATGACCGAAGATCCCCGGTCACTACCGTCTGCTACTTCTGAATGATTCATAACATAAGTTGTCAGCTGCCCGTGTGTGAGCATGACACCTTTAGGTTTACTAGTCGTTCCACTTGTATAAAGCAAGATTGCCAAATCAGTAGACTCTACATCTTCAAATCCTCCATAACCATCTACTACTTGTCGTTTCAATTCATCATAATTTTTATGTCCTTCAGTGGTTCCTCTAATAGAAATAGTTTCCTGAATGCCGCTATTCTCTATCACCGGATTTATTAATGCACTGTAGCGACTTTCGAAAATCAGAACCTTCACTCCTGCATCTTCGACCATGAAAGCCAGCTCTTCAGTTTTAGCCCGGTAATTGATCGGTACTATGACAGCACCTAGTTGGAACGCAGCATAAAACACTTCAATTACTTCTGGACAGTTAGTGGTGATTAGTCCGATTCTATCTCCCTTTGATATTCCAAGCGATGATAAGAAAGCGGCCGCACGACTAGATTGTTCAGTTAATTGACCATAAGTTAACCGCTCTTCGTCGAAAGTAATGATTTCTTGTTCAGATACTATACTTGAAGCGATTTCTAGTAATAAATAAGCATTCATTAGTACTTCCCCCCTTCTAGTTTTGTCATCGGAAATTGCTGTTCTTTTAAAAATTTAGCAATAGCTAGATTTACTATAAAGAAAGTCGTGTTAATAAGTACTGCTTTCTAAATTCTTCAAAATAACCATTGCATTGCTTATATAGTAATATACAATTGCTTATATGGCAATACTGAATTTTCCAAACTTTCAGAGTAGTGTTACCGAAAAGTCTATGAGCAGGCTGATTTGATTGATTGATTGATGGGTTTCTTAGGCTTGGTTTATGGGGTATAATTCAATTAGTGGAGGGATTGCATATGCAAAAGAAAAAAGTAGACAGGCGAGTTGTGAGAACCAAAAAAGTTATGAAAGATTCCCTAATTTCACTTCTTAACGAAAAGGATCTATCCCTTATTACAATAACAGATATAGTAGATCGTTCCGATGTAAATCGTTCGACTTTTTATGCACATTTTCAAGATAAAGAAGACTTTATTGATTGTTTAATAGACGAGTTGATTCAAGGATTGATTGATACTTTTCAACACACATCGGTTGAGGATAAAAACGTCGATAGTTTTCCATATCGCTTTACAATAGAAGCCATGTTCACTTATATATATATCAATTCTAATTACTTTAAAGTTTTACTTCTTACAACAAAAGTTCCCCGTTTTACGCCAGAGTTATATGCACGATTGTATAAATACTCTTTGTCGCATATAAAAAAACTACCCGAAACTGAAACGAAATTAGATGTACATGTTGGCTTGTATGCCAATTATTTATCATCTACATTTATCAGTTTTGTTCATTATTGGTTAGTAGATCGAGAACAAAAATATTCTCCAGAATATATTTCAAACGAATTTATTAAAGTTATTATTTCAAATCCACTGGCTACTTATATAAAAGAGAGTACTTCTGACTTATAGGTTTTCAGGTCGGATATTTCTTTTCTATTTCCAACACTGTTACAGTCATTCATCCTTTATAAAAAACTTTCCAGACATATAAGAAGAATCTGTTGTATTTCCGCCATTTAAAGGAAAACTAGTGATTGTGTTTCTAGTTTTCGCCCTCTATAATTTATTAATATCCATTTTTCGAAAATATCTATTGCGAATATCGCAATAGGAGAAAGGAATAGCGCTAGCAGTTAAACGAAATAATGAAAGCGTTTACAACACATGGATTATGTTTCTGTTTATTGTTAGAACTACGCTTATACAAAAAAAATATTGGGGGAAGTAAAATGGACGTAACTGTAACTAAAGCAAGTAAGACAACAAAAGAACAATGGATACAATATCTCGCATTAGTATTTAGTGCCTTTATTGCAGTTGAAGCTATGGCTTTCCAAGCACCTGCTGTACCTGTTATTTCTATGCATTTTCAAATCCCTTCTCATTTAGCAGGCCTTATTGTTTTATCGTTTTATATTATGTCGGCTACCCTCTATCCAATAACGGGCAGGTTGGCAGATAAATATGGACGTAAAAAAGTACTACTAATAGGCATGCTCATTTTCGCAATTTCTGAATTTGCTGCAGCGGTTAGCCCAACGTTTTCTTTTTTAATTGTAGCTAGAATGTTCCAAGGCGTTGGTGTAGCTTGTATTTTCCCGATCGTCATTGCATTTATCGGTGTAATCTTCCAAGAGGATAAACGGGGGATGGCATCTGGAGTTTTCAACTCTGTCCAAGCGATTGGTGCTATGTTAGGCGCAGGACTTGCTGGGTTTTTAATCAAAGTTTATGGTTGGCCCGTCATTTATTGGGTTAGTGGCGGCTTAGCTACACTTGGTTTTATTGTTATTTTAATCTTCGTTAAAGAGTCAAAAGGTGTTGTAACAGGTAAATTAGATTACTTAGGCAGTATGATGCTGTTTATTATTGCGGGGACTATTTTATCTGTCTCTACACTAGTTGGACAGTTTGGATTTACGTCTCCAATTACACTCATTACTTTAGGAGCGGGTCTGCTAACTATTTTCCTTCTCTGGATATATAGCAACCGAATTGCAAACCCCATTATAGAATTATCTTTATTAAAGAAGAAAGCTTTTGCAATAATCATTTTGATTTATTTAATTTATACAGCTGCTATGCAATTGTTGCTATATTCAATGAGCTTCTTCCTCACTTTGCGTCCTGACGGTGATGTTGCTCATAGTGGATTATTTTTCATGTTCAACTCTGGTGCAGCAGTAATTGGTGGTTTAATTGTAGGTAAGTTGGCCGATAAATTGAACAACAAAAAGCTATTAATTGCTACTTTCACATTCCCATTAGTCGCAATGATTTTATTTACAAGAATCGATGCATTTACACCTATTTCTACAATCCTGTTGATAGCAGCGTTTTTCGGTATCGGTGCCGCGACGGCCATTATTATCAAATTCGCTTTACAAAATATACCTTCTACAAAATATGGATCCGGTTCTGGGTTATTGGCTATTGTCCGGGATTTTGGAGCTCCACTTGGTTCCACAACAGGTATAGTAATGTTCTCTCATTTTAATAGCAATGCAAAAACCTCATCTTTAGTACAACAAGCAACAGATGCTGGCGTATCCCCAGAGTTAATGGGTGCAGTAGAACAGGCTGCCGTTACAAATGGCGCAACAATTAGTGAAGCCTTAGCTACTGAACTAACTACGTTAGGTATAAAATTTGAAGATCTAATATCAACAGCTCTCGGACAAGGAGCAACTGAAGCTGTTCAAAATCTATCATACACAGTGGCTGGTTTCTTCGTTGTAATTCTGTTACTAGTCATGATGATTCCACAGAAGAAAGAAACCGCCACTGTGATTGCAGCTATTCCTCTTGATGAGAGTTTGAAAACAAATTAATCTTATAATACACACTAAAAAACGAATGATTGTAAACGTTTCACTTCAACGTTTACAATCATTCGTTTTATTTTAATTGAGTTCCGTTTTCACTCTGTTACGTCCCAGAAGGGATTCGAACCCCCGACCTACGCCTTAGGAGGGCGTTGCTCTATCCAGCTGAGCTACTAGGACATGATAGAAATGAGAAACACTTCGATCCATATGCTGATTCAAAGTGTTCTCATGCTTATGATTAATCGTTAGCTGTACCATCATAATCGTCATTAAACCATAATTGCTCTTCATCGTCAACATCGCCATTATAGTTGATCAAAATCTCTTCTCCAGCTTTAATATCTTTGTATGCAAAGAAATCAAATGTATGATGATCAAAATTAATATCATAGGTCGCATTTGGTTCATAGGAATGATTAAATAACATTCCGTAGCCAAGCAGGACAGCCGTATGGTTTTCTCCATATTCGAAAGCATAGTCAGCTAGAACGGTTTTTTCAATATGTTGATGTTGTTCATTTGGATAGGAAATCACTGGCGCCTCGTGTAACAGCTGCCCTTTTTTGATATCGCATTTCGCGAATACGCCCCTATTGAATTCCCCTTCGCCAATTGGAGAAAGTTTTACTTCTATCACATCTTTCACCTACTCGCCTGTAAATTATACTTGGCAAGTATACCATTAATTCAACCAAATTGCTGATTTCTTTTCTTAAACTAGAAGCTAAACTCTATCCTTCTGGGAATAGAGTTTAGCTTTCATTGTGTAACGAAAAGTCTTTATCCACTTCCTGCTTATCATAATCAAGAATCCAGTCAGTATATTGTTCATAGAGAAAGCGAATGGACTCCCTATCAGACGCTATGATATCACACCCGCGATCGTCATATAGGTGATAAATAATATTCTTTGATTGATTAATAAAAAATATATCATAACCACTTCCAGAATTCTGTTTTAAAATTGTTGTGGGACTGTCGAAATCTTCGTAACAAATCGCTTTCAGCAATTGTTTATATCGAATATCCTGTCTCTTACAAGAAAGTGAAAAACGATGCGTTACAAGCTTTTCTTCCTCATCACCATGGAAATTAGGAATCGTAGAAAATCGTAATGTATATAGCAATTGTTTTCGTTTTACATACTTGGAATAGACATTCAACGGTTTTTTACGTAGAAAATGATTGGTTGTATGAACATCTGTGACTAGTATAATTTCATCTTCGTCTTCAAATACCGCTTCGAATAAAGTACTGGAGCGATGGAATGCTTGTTTTAAAAAATCTGGTTCATCAAATGCAATAGATGCTGAAATTTCAAAGCGTATAGCGCTTTTAGTTTCGTAAAATAGAGCAGGAGCCAGTTCAATCCCAGAGAAATTTTCCGCTAAATATAATTCTAAAGCTTTCATTATTTCACTCTCCAGTATACATGCCTTACTTGACAGCTAATGCGATATCTCTCAGTTCTTTCAGCGCTCCATCAAGATTTCTTGCAAGAAGCTTGGTATCCTCTTCATCACGGCTAAAACTGGAAAAGTTTACTATCAATCGATTCTTCAATAAGACATAAAAAATTCCATAGCCATCTTCTACTACTGGTCCAAACACACAACTTTTGACTTGTGGATGTGTCATATTACTAGTGGAAATAAAATCATGATGCATCTTTAAATAGCCGGGATCAGAAAATAGTGCAGGTGTTTTTTCAATCCCAAGTTCATCTCCAAACATGAAAAAAATTTGTTGTAATCCAAATAGATGTCTTTCCACACCAAACCCTTTTCGTGCTTTATTTAAACGAACGGAATGTGCAGTACTTGCATTTTGCATTAATCGATATACTAGCCGAGGTTCTAGTTGTTCCTCTACTATCGCTTTAGCCAATGTTAAGTTTTCCGTACATGAAGGACGTATGCATTCGGTTCTTCCTTCCTTGAAAGAACGCATCGACACCGCTTCATATGTGCTGTGCATCGTAGAAAAAGTCCTATATTGGGCTACTTGTAGCGCCATATGGAAAAATGAATCCGGACTGAATCCAAGTTGTTTTATTTCATCGATACCAAACGCATCAAAGTTTTGTACTTGAATAAAATAATTTTGAATGGTTTTTTTATTTTCTATTTCCAAAGTACGGAGCTCTTCCAGTAACTCAGCCGAGAGTAGCCAGTCTAGCCTTTTCGCTTTTGGAAGCTCTTCTGTTTCCATGCTTTCCATATTAGTTGAAGTGAGCTGATCTTGTACATATTGTATTACCGCAAAAATCGTAGTTCCATCCACTGCCGAATGCTCCACACAGTAACCTAGCTCACCCGCTTTAGTAATGACGATTTGCAATGTCTTATCAAAGTATTTATTTTTGCCGCTCAGTAATAGATTTTGTATCGCTTCATCAGAATTTGCACTTTCTTTATCTATAGATAGTACAACTAGTGAATTCGCTATGCTTTGCAAACTTTCAGCATTGACTTTAGTTACTGAAAGTTGGCGATAAATATCCGCTGATTTATTTCTAATTGCAGTAGTGAATATCCCTACATTATTTCCTTTCAGTTCGTTTAATGAGAGGATCTCTTCAATTACATTAGATAATGCCTCACTGGAATAAATCATACCTCGTTGATTGGTTACAGGAATTGAGTAGATGTTGCCATTAGTCAACAGGCTAATATGATTCTCTACTTTCGAATATTCCGCGACGTAATGTCTATCCCGGTGAACTTTAGGAATTCGAACTGATCGGAAGATGTTAGGGTATTGGCTCATGTCGAGCGGAATACCCCGAATTATTTCAGGTGCGGCTTTTTCATCCATGATCGAATGATAAAACTCCGCTACGAAGCGACTCACTTTGCCAGCTAACTCTGCTATTGTCAGTACTTGATACTGTTGATTGTCGAGTAAAATATTAAAATTACTGCTTGTATGTAACGGGTCGCGAGATGCCAGATATACATTATCCCAAAAAGGTTTTAGCCAACTGCCTGCAAAATCTTCTTGCCAAATCTGAAGCTTTTCTTGAAGTATTTGCGCTTCCCCGCTTTCTTCAAAAAACTGTTGAATTATTTTCTTTGTCTCTTTGAATTCATCTTCACTAACTAATGCTTCAATCGCTTCTAGCAGTTTATGTTTTGTATCTACGAGCTTAGGAATCGGTACTCGGGGTAAATGTTCTTGGAATTTGAATGTCATCAATAGTAAGAGGAAACCCCTTTCGATTATATTGCCTACACTTTTTTACATAATATTAATATTTTTATATTGGATGATATATAACTATACTATACAGAATATCACAAAAAAGAATCTCCCATCTTATTTAATGGAAGATTCTTATCTTAATCGAGAATTCGCTTACTTATAATGAACACCTAATCCACCGGGAAAAAACTAGACATTATACTTCCAGTGCTCGTTTTTTCTTAATACTAATTAGAGCACCTATTACTACAATGGCCACTAAAACTCCCCAGAAAATCAGTTTCCATTCAGTTGAATGTGGAAAATCAAGTGGTAAGAACCCTAATTTTTCATGTGCTAATGTAAGGACGGTCAACTTGACTCCTACCCATCCGACAATAACGAAAGCAGTTGTCTCTAATTGCGGATAATTAGCTAGCAACTGGACGAACTTATGAGCAGCGAATCGCATAATGACGAGTCCGACTAACCCACCGGCCAACATGACGCTAAACTGACCTCCGTTAATTCCACCTATCACCATATCTCCTAATGGAGGCAATGTGATGGCCAACGCCACTGCAGCAAGCATTGAATCCACCGCGAAAGCTATATCTGCTAATTCTACTTTTAATACGGTCATCCAAAAACCAGAACCCTTAGTCGCTTCCGGTTCAATGGAATGTTCTTTTACCTTTTTCTGATCGTAAATATGTTTGATTGCGATAAACAGTAAGTACGCCGCCCCGAGCGCTTGGATCTGCCATACATTCACTAATAATGTGATCATGAAAAGCGCTGCGAATCGGAATACAAATGCTCCGATTAATCCATAGAACAAAGCTTTCTTTTGTTGCATTTTTGGCAAGTGTTTAACCATAACTGCCATAACTACTGCATTATCTGCAGCTAATAATCCTTCCAACACGACCAATACTAACAAAACCCATGCATACTCCAATAAAATTGCTTCCATTCATCGTCCTCCTCAGATTTTTGCCAACAAAAAAAGACCATTGCCTAATAAAAGGCAAAGGTCTCGCTAAGCAAAATTTTGCTATTACAACCGATGGTATTAAACCATGTACTGACGATTGCAAAATAGGTTTCCCTATAGCTACTCCCCTTTGACAAAAAGTCAAAGTCTATTAAGTTGTACTTGTAGTTTAGCACGTGAATAGTCAATTGGAAAGTAATATACCACTTAACGAAAATAAACAATCATTTTTTCTATATAACATGAAAGCTAATAGGTAGATTATGTAAAGGAATATCAGGTATCATATAAATACAATATAAAAAGTGAGGTTACATACTATATGAATAAAAAACAATTGTGGTGGTCTGGAGCTAGTGCAGCCGTATTACTAATAGCGCTAATTATCGCCATTGTGAGCAATAAAGAAACATCAGAAACTACAATAGACAAGCCAGCGTTAACAGAAACTTTGATACAAGACAAATCAACGGTGCAAGCTGATGAACCTAAACTCACAGAAGATCCCAAGAAGGAACAACATGAAATAAATGAAACTGAAAAAGATGTAAGTGAACCTGAAAAACCAATAAAAGAACAGTCGACGAAACCGTCTACAGGGCAATCCACCACTGGTCAAGATGCATCTTCGGCGCAGTCATCAAAAACCATACCCAAGCCAGCTAAACCAGAAAAACAAACTATCCCGTCAACTACGACTCCTATAACGGACGGTACGTATCAGGTAGGAACCGACATCGCCCAAGGAGAATACCTAGTTTTCTCTAACGGTATTACACTGCTGGAAAATACAAAAGATCAATCAGGAAATCCCGAAAGTATTGTATTTAACGTTGCACTGGATGGACGTTCCCACACTTATGTAACATTACGCGAAGGAGAATATTTTACATTAAAAGGTGGAGAAATGTATCCTGCAGCTTCCGCACCTAGTATAAAACCAGCAAATGGAATATATAAGGACGGCCAATACAAAGTGGGTACCGATCTCCCCGCTGGCTCTTATACTTTGTTGGCAGATGATCAAAGCGATATAGGTTTTTATGAAATTAGTAAAAATAGCCGACAGGATATGATGGATCTTCTCGTAAGTGACGTAGTTGAAGGTGAAACGTCTATCGACATAACGAACGGTCAATATTTGACAATCCGAAATGCCTATTTAGAAGTACAATAAATAGAACACACAAAACCTATGCGGTTTTGTGTGTTCTTTCATTTTGACGTTTCAACGGTCGATTGTAGCTTGAGGATTAATCTGCCAAGTCCGCAACCAAACGCCTTAGTAAAACAATAGTTTCTCTTCTTAAGACTTGTGCGGTTTCGATTTTTAACTCATCTATTTGACCGAACGATGATGTACGAATACTATTCACCCAATGTGTGAGGTACTCAATAACCTTTACTTTATCTACATTTTTTCTCAGTAGACTAGTACCGTTTGCGCTAAGATAATGATAGAAACTACCAAGCGTGACATAGTGGTAGTACTCTTCACTTCCGACTTCGACAGAGGTTAGTCCTGATTCAGGCATCGCTACATCTATTAAAGGCATCGTCTGTTTGGTTGCTCTATTACTAACTAGAACATGCCCTATGAACTCTTCCACTGCCTTTACATAATCAGCTATAATAAAAGTGGCTTTTTGACTGGACTGTTGAATATCCGGCTGAAAGTCATTTTCCAATTCACGCCATTTCACTTCAGCAATCGTTAAGAGTCGTTTCACTTCGTTGGATTTCAACAAACGAGGCCATTGTTTTCCCGCTCTATCAAAGCGTTCTTTCTCTTCCTCACTGAAAATCAGCGTACTATGAGAATGAAGTGATGTAAAGGTCTCTTCCAGCAGTGTCAATGCCTGTTTATAATTGATTGGTTCTAGATCATATTGCTCAGACTTTTGTATGATTGCTTCCACATTTGGAGATAAATCATTTAAGTAGAACTCAGTCAGAAAATCATCTAATTGAATCAAGGCATCTGAAATCATAATTTCGCGGTATTCGATTCCTACAGTAGGTACCAAAGATAGAACACGGTTTCTTAACTTCATGCCTTCATTGCCTAATTCCCAGCCGATCAATAAATTCAAGGCTGGTTCTTTTGTGTTGCCTTCTTCTGACGTTAATGTCTTATCCGCTTTATAAAAGCAAATCATTGCGTTCAGTAAATTTCTTAATATGGCGTCTTGATCTTCAAATGGTAATTCAGAAAACTTCGCTGTACACATTTCTTCAATTCCACATTCATAAAAGAAAAAATTGAAATCAGCTTGTATAAAGGAATCTTCATGAATCTTTCCACCATGTTGCTCTTCAATAACATTTTTCATTCGTAATATGTATTCAGAAATCTTCGTTAGTTGAGAAACGATATCCCCTTTATATTTTTCGATGCGATATTGAATTGCTTGCAAATCACCGTGCAGAACATGAACCGCGTGGTAATCAAATGCGGACTTAGAAAGGTTCACCAAGCTAATGACAGTTGGAATATCATTCAAGTCAAATAGATCTTTGAATGTAATATAGAATTCCAGACCAATACTGTGCATCTCTTTGTATTTCATCATATGAATCAAGCGTTCACAAAAATTTCGCTTTGTTGCAAAGTCAATCATTGTACCATTATGAACCACTTGTAAAAACAGATCGTATAGATTCATGATGGTCTTTTTCGTCACGCTCTCCAAAATATCCGGATCACGCGTTTTATCCATCAGTACACTAAGTTCATTAAAGTACCTAGCAAGCGTCTGCATATGATCAGCACGTGTATTATTCATTGTTGCGCATAACGGATATATTTTTGAATTGAACAGCTGCCAAGATTCCGCGACATGTCCTTCGTTATTAAAGAAATAGAACCAAAGATGGTATCGCCAATCCCCTTTTGCCCTTGTATCCTGATCCAGCTCAAACGGATCGAAATCTTCACCATAAGCTAGCGCTAGTAATGTTTCATTGTATTGACTCGCTAGTGTAATCTCACTTTCATACAAGTCAGATAGTTCCACAAGTAATGCGTATCGTTCATCTTCCCTACATGCATCCATTACTTTTGTAAAGGAAGGATGGTCGATGACATGACAAACATCTAAGTGACGCCCTTTAAGCAACCACTGACGCAACATATAATCCAAAAACTCTTCTGAATCTAAATAAGCCCCAAAATGCCGGGCTGAAAATTCCTGATAAATATCCAAACTATTTCCCCCTTAACATCTGCCAACGTGTTGATCTGTACGAATAACAAACTTCATTTTAAGAATAATAAAGTTTGAGCTATCCTTATCATATCGCGATTACCCTTTTTTCTCTACCTAGAATTACAGTTTCAAAAAATGAACATCAACGGTTATCTACATATATTTTTTTTAAAGACAAATATATAGAGCATTTCCTTGAGATAGGAAATGCTCTATATCTTTAAACTTTTTTATTATAACTTGTTAAATTAACCGTCTGCAGTTGAAATGTCTTTTTTTCTAATCTACTGGACTTACAGTATCTTCATCCATTTTGTATTCTAATATATCGCCTGGCTGACACTCTAAAGCCTTACAAATCGCATCCAAAGTCGATAGTCGAATCGCTTTCGCCTTTCCATTTTTCAGTATTGAAATGTTTGCCATTGTAATTCCAACACGCTCGGAAAGTTCTGTAACACTCATTTTTCTTTTGGCCAACATCACATCGATATTGATTATAATCACCATGTCATTCACCTCTGCTCAGACTATTAAATCATTTTCCTCTTTTATATCTATCGCTTCTTTTAAAAGCCTATGGAGAACAGCAGCAAAGACTGCAATCACCATGGAAGCAAAAATAGGAATCATTCCAACTATTACAAGACCAGGGGCGTCGTCTATCTCTGCCATGATAAAAACGAATGGAAAGGCCACTACATATAAGCTGCTAATTATGATCGCACAGTATTTGATTTTCTTTAAAGCCCTAACAGATAACTCAGAGAAAGCTTGGTTCTCATCAATAAAGTTTAGTAGTTTAAAGGTTTGGTACAATGCAAAATAAAATGGAATCACGGAAATATAGATGACTAGTAAAATACTATATACCGCATAAGCAAAATTCCACCCTCTTTCCGTAGCTTCCTTTGCTTCAATTGCTAACTGCGGTAACAAAAATATACACAAAGCAAGAACTGGAATACCAATTAAAATGACGGCTATCTTTAAAAATAGTGTTGTTCCTCGTTTCATAAAAAGCACCTCACTTAACTTCTATAGTGTAAATTACACTTTACCATGTAATTTATCGTTTATCAATAAATATACATTGAAAAACAATCCACTTTTATTGATAAGTATGTATGGTAACTTCTTGTAAGCTTTCAACATAGACAAAAAGTCAGAAACCAGATATTTATTCAAGAAGCTTACATATACTATGATTTCAACAAAAAAGCTGACCCCATTTATATGTAATAAACGGGGTCAGTACTTTACTGTTTAGTAGTATGGCTATAAAAATTAGATAAAACGTTTATACTATCAGTTTCGCAACTGATTATAATTTATCTCGCAATTAAATTACTCTGGTAAGTTCAACTGCCAAGAAATACCGAACTGATCATTCAGCCATCCGAATTTTTTACTGAACCCATAGTTATTTAAAGGCATGAGCGCTGTACCGTTTTGCATCATTTTTTCATAAAGACTGTCAATTTCTTTTTCAGTATCACACGTTAGATAAATAGAAAAAGATGGTGTAAACGTAAACTCATGATCAATATGGCTGTCGATGCACATGAACTCTTGTCCCTTTATAGAAAACACTGCTTGTATAACTGTACCTTCTTCACCAGGTCCTTCAACTCCATATCGCGTAATGCTTTTAATTTCTGAGTCCTCGATGAGTGAAGTGTAGTATTTCATAGCTTCTTCCGCAGTACCGCCTTGAAACATTAAAAATGGTTTTACGTCCTTCATGTATAACTTCCCTTTCTTTAAATAAACTTTATTTTCGCTTCCCTATTGCAACGACATTTACTATCCTTTGTAGCTAACTTTACCTGTTTCAACTAATTCCTTAAGTCCTATAAACATATAATTCCAGCCAACTTCACTGCCATCATGCATTTCTTTACGGGCTGTTTCGATTTCGGACTCTGTCCAATTCACTTCTTGAGCCACATGAATCAATTGTGTGAATGTCATCTCGCAGCCTTGCTCGAGCTCTTTAAGATCAACTGTTATTGTATCTTCTAAATCGCTCATTTCTGGCATCCAGATAAATCGCTATTAATACGTTGCGTCTTCATTGTTTAAACTCAATTGCCAAATTACACCGAATTTATCCGTGACACTACCATAAAGTTTTGCCCAGAAAGTCTCTTGGAGCTCCATCCCAACTGTTCCATCTTCTTTGAGTTTTTCGTAAATCATTTTTAACTTTTCCGCTTCGTCACATTGGTAAGCTAGGCTTATATTGTTGCCCAGCGTAAAGGGAGAACCAGGGAACGTATCTGAAAACATCACAGTACTTCCTTCAATAGCTAAACGCGTATGCATAATTAAGTTTTTGGCTTCTTCTGGAAGAGGGTATTTTGGATTTGGAGATTGATCTCCAAAAGTCATAATATCAGGTTTTTCTGTTTCAAAAACCTCTGTGTAAAATTCAACAGCTTGACGGCAATTTCCATTAAACGTTAAATAAATATCGACAGCCATACTCCATCACTCCTTTAAAATAATCAAAACTAATTTCATTGATCTTCAAATAAACCAATTAACATCATTACAAAACATCTCTGTAGTTTAAGATCATATTCCCCGCAAAACAACCTAATTATTTTGCGTTTTTATCTGGTTGATGAAGTCCAAAAATATTACCCTCGGCATCCAAATAATAGCCTTGCCAAGCCATTCCTGGCAACGCGTATTTGGGTAAGACAACACTACCTCCGCCACCAAGAATTTTCACTTCAGTCGAATCATAATCATCGACTCCCATAGTACAAGCATAGCCATTTAGTGGTTGGTTACGTTCGGGACGCGGACCTTGACGTTGCATCAAGGCTCCATCCACTCCAAGCTCACTATCACCAGTCACTGTTCCGTAATAAGGCATTCCTGCATACTCACTCCAGTCCTGAAAAGTCCATCCGAATACATCTCCATAAAACTTTTGTGCCCTTTCCATGTCGTCTACGTGAATTTCAAAGTGAACTACTCTTCCCATCCTTTTCCTCCTTCTGTTTATTCAATTCTTTTTTCATACACAACATGTTTCACTATGTATATTCAATCATTCTCATTTTCAATTTGTCTGTAGTATGTCTTCCTCGTGTGCCTTCTATCCCTCACTACTCTTAAAGGGTACTATTTCGCAAATTGTCTTACCAGTAAAATCGCTTTACTAATGAATTAAGATGGCTCTCTAAAGACTCGATTGCTAGTTTAAGAGCAACTAGTCCATGTTTATTTATTTTATTGAGAACTACAACTCGTTGCATTTTCTTTCTTTTTTCAATAATGGAACGAGATCTTTCACACTATCTTTAGCTGTCAAAATAATGTCTATATCATATGATTTAACATGTTAACATTACTAATTGAAGTGTCATACAAAAAGCACGGTAGACATTGACTTAACAATGTTACCATGCTTTTTTAATTCGTATCTAGATTTCACTTTATTACGTCCCAAAAGGACATGAGAAAATGCGATAGTTTGCGCACTGTGTGTGTATATTTTGTATACCAATTCCAATGAAATATAAACTTACTTAATTAGACACTTGAATATTTAATTAAAAGCCTCTCTCGGTGACAAAGAGCCAATCACCTTCCATCACACCGGATAAACCGGATGCTTACGGTCTGTAAACTGGATATATTTCGTCGCATACGCTTCGTAACGCGTAATCAGCTCAACGCGCAGTGAATCTGCCGGGATGATGCCGTCAATAATCATTTCGGAAGCTAAATGGTAAATATCAATATCTTCTTTGTATTCGTTGCGTTTCTCTTCAATATAAGCTGCACGCTCTTCTTCAGGTAGCGCGGCGATTTTATTTGCGTAGACTGCGTTGATCGCTGCGTCCGGCCCCATGACCGCGATGGAAGCGGATGGTAGTGCTAAACACGCGTCCGGTTCAAATGCCGGGCCTGCCATGGCGTATAACCCTGCGCCGTATGCTTTGCGGACAATGACGGAAATTTTTGGTACTGTCGCTTCTGACATCGCAGAAATCATTTTCGCCCCGTGGCGGATGATGCCTGCGCGTTCTACTTTAGTACCAATCATGAATCCAGGCACGTCGACTAAGAATAGCAGCGGAATGTGGAATGCGTCGCAAAGGTTGATGAACTTTGCCGCTTTGTCGGCAGAGTCGTGGAATAGCACGCCACCTTTAACGCGCGGTTGGTTCGCGATAATACCGACTGCTTTTCCGTCGATGCGCGCAAGGCCAGTAATGAGCTCGCCTGCAAACAGTTTCTTAATCTCGAAAAATGAATCTTCATCGATAATTCCTTTGATCAAGTCGTGCATATTAAACGGAGCATTTTCATTTTTTGGAATGATTTCTTCCAGCGCCTTATCCAGCTGTTTCGGCGCCACTGCATCACGTACAGGTGGCTTCTCCGAGTAGTTTGCCGGGAAATACGATAAGTATCTCCGCGCAGCTGTGATTGCGTCTTCTTCGCTTTTTGCGAGCACATCGCCGCATCCCGAAGTTGAGCAGTGCATGCGCGCTCCGCCCATTTCTTCGAGCGTTACTTTTTCACCGATGACCATTTCCGCCATGCGCGGTGAGCCAAGGTACATCGAAGCATTTTTGTCTACCATAATGACGATATCGCAAAACGCCGGGATATATGCGCCACCAGCAGCTGACGGCCCGAACAAGACGCAGATTTGCGGAATGCGGCCGGATAATTTTACTTGGTTGTAGAAAATTTTACCTGCACCGCGACGACCCGGGAACATTTCGACTTGATCCGTAATCCGTGCGCCTGCTGAATCGACTAAATAAACGAGCGGCACATTTAATTTTTCAGCAGTTTCTTGGATGCGGATAATTTTTTCCACTGTCCGTGCGCCCCATGAGCCTGCTTTGATAGTGGAATCATTCGCCATGACGCAAACAACTTGGCCGTTAATCTTCCCCATTCCTGTTACAACACCGTCAGCAGGAAGATCGCCCGCCATGCAGTTCGCGAATTGGCCGTCTTCGATTTCAAGATCTGAATCGAATAATAATTTCAAGCGATCCCGGACGAACATTTTCCCTTGTTCCGCATTTTTCTCATGGTATTTCTGCGCACCACCTTTTTCAATCTGCTCTACTCTTTCATTCAATGCTTGCTGCAAAGATTTCGTATCTGTTGTCATAGTCTTGCCTCCCTAATGATCATTCATCATTCGCCAGTATATACAGGCTTGCGTTTTTCCTTGAAAGCCTGTAGTCCTTCGAGTCGGTCTTTTGAAGGAATTGTCACTTCATAAGCGTTCTGTTCGATTGCGAGCCCAGTCTGTAGTTCGACGTCATAGCCGTGGTCGATCGCGAACTTCGCCTGCGTAACTGCCAGCGGGCCGTTCGCTGCGATTTGTCTCCCGACAGTAAGCGCTTTATTCATCAACTGATCAGACGCCACCATATATTCAGCCAGCCCGATTTCCAATGCTTCTGTCGCTTCAACTCTACGCGCTGTGAAAATCAGCTCTTTTGCCCGTCCTTTGCCGATCAATCTCGGAAGACGCTGCGTACCGCCGGCTCCCGGAATAATGCCGAGCGAAGTTTCCGTCAATCCGAACTTTGCCGTCTCTGCTACAATGCGGATGTCGCATGCTAGCGCCAGTTCTGTCCCGCCGCCGAGCGCAACGCCGTTGACTGCGGCGATGACCGGCTGTGGCAATGATTCAACGCTGTTAATCGTCTGGCGGATTAATGAAACTGTCTTGCGTACATCAACTAGATTCATTCCTGCGCGTTCTTTTAAATCAGCACCCGCACAAAAAGCTTTTTCGCCGGTACCGGTTATAATTACAGCGCGGATTTCCCGGTCATAGCGACATTCCAGCAACGCATCGTAGAGCCCGTTCAGCATCTCGACTGATAATGCATTCGCCGCTTCCGGACGATTCAATAAAATGACCGCAATTCCGTCGCTGCGCTTCTCTAATACTACTTTATTACCCATTCATTCACGTCCTTCACTTATCATGCGCACCGGCAGCTTGCAAGTTTTTACTTGGAAGCGCCTTGCCGATTTTTTCTTGAATAAACGCGGATGCTGCTAAAATTTTCTTTTCATCGACGCCGGTATGAATACCCATACCATGCAGCATATACAATACATCGTCTGTCGCCGCGTTGCCTGAAGCACCTGGTGCGTAGGGACAGCCGCCGAGCCCGCCAGCCGAACTATCGAATATCGTAATGCCCATATCAAGCGACGCTAGGACATTGGCTAAAGCTGTCCCGTGCGTATCATGAAAATGCATCGCCAATTTGTCTGCCGGAAAACGTTTCAATAGCACGTCAAGTACTTCTTGGACTTGTCGCGGATTCGCAACGCCGATCGTATCGCCTAGCGACAATTCGTCAATACCCATGTCAAACAGCGACTCCGACACACGGACGACCGCTTCCATATCTACCACGCCTTCATACGGACAGCCGAACACAGTAGACACATAGCCTCTCGTCTTCTTGCCTGCTGCATTCGCGTCTTGGACAATTTCTTTTAATACAGGTAGTGTCTCCGCGATCGTTTTATTAATATTTTTCAAATTATGCGTTTCGCTCGCCGACATAAACACCGCCGCTTCATCGATATCCGCTGCAAAAGCCCGTTCAAGTCCTTGGCGGTTCGGGACGAGTGCCGAGTAAGAGACCCCAGGCTCCCGATTAATGCCCGCCATCACGTCATTTGCGTCCGCAAGCGCTGGAATCCATTTCGGATTGACGAAAGACGTCACTTCAATCGATGTCAGGCCGCTTTTAGAGAGCTCATTAATCCAGACGATTTTGTCTTCTGTCGGAATGAAGATTTTTTCGTTCTGCAGTCCGTCGCGCGGCCCGACTTCTTTAATCGTAATCGTTTCAGGCCATTTCATCGTTTCATCTCCTTCAACAGAAATTATTCAATGACTGCGATGACGTCTCCTTCGTTGACGAATTCGCCTTCGTTCACTTTTACTTCTTTTACGACACCGTCAAAATCAGTAGCAATCGGTATTTCCATTTTCATCGATTCCAAAATGGCGATGTCTTGGTCTTCTTCTACTTCGTCTCCTGCTTTCACGAGTACTTTCCAAACGTTTCCTGCCATGCTTGCTGTAATTTCTGTCATAAAAATTCCTCCCAGAGTCATTTCGTTTGTTTCTGTTTTTTCTTCTTCGTCAAATATTTTTCCACAAATTCCGTCGTCGTATCCCCAAAACGGAATGCTTCATGCGCTGCTACTTCCCGGAGCATCGGAATATTTGTCTTGATGCCTTCGATATGGTAATTCGAAAGCGCTTCTTGCAGCCGGTCAATCGCTTCGTCGCGGTCTTTACCTTTGATGACTAGTTTCGCGATCATCGGGTCGTAAAACGGTGTGACGACTGACTCGCCATGGACTGCCAATTCATGGCGGATACCTGGTCCTTCAGGCAGCTCCAGTTTCGTAATTATCCCCGGTGAAGGGAAAAAAGTTTTCGGATCTTCTGCGTAAATCCGCACCTCAATTGCGTGGCCTTCGCGTTTGACGTCTTCCTGCGTAAATGAAAGTGTTTTCCCCGCTGCAATATCAAGCTGCTCCTTCACTAAGTCAAGCCCCGTAATTTCTTCCGTAATCGGGTGCTCTACTTGCAGCCGTGTATTCATTTCAAGAAAGTAGAAGTTTTGATCTGCGTCGACTAAAAACTCAATTGTACCGGCGTTTTTATAGCCGATGGACTTCGCCGCTTTAACTGCCGCTTCGCCCATTTTTCTTCGTGTCTCTTCTGAAATGAAGGAAGACGGCGCTTCTTCCACGACTTTTTGGTGGCGGCGCTGAATTGAGCATTCGCGTTCCCATAAGTATACTGTATTTCCTTGATTGTCGGCCAAAATCTGGATTTCAATATGGCGCGGCTTTTCAACAAATTTTTCAATATACATCGCGCCATCTCCGAAGAAATCAGCCGCTCGTTTTTGATTGCCTTCGAACGCTTTGCTGATTTCGTCGGCGCTGTAGACGACTTGCATACCGATTCCGCCACCACCTGCAGACGCCTTCAGCATAACCGGATAACCGATGCTCTCCGCCGCTTCGATCGCTTCTTCCGCATCTGCAAGCGAACGAGTGACACCCGGCACGACTGGAACACCGGCTTTTTCCATCGCCTCGCGTGCCGCAATTTTACTACCCATTTCGGAAATAACAGTAGGAGAAGGCCCGATGAATACGAATCCTTCTTCTTCACATCGGCGCGCAAATTCGGCATTTTCAGAAAGCAGACCATAGCCTGGGTGGATTGCTTCTGCTTTCGACTGATGCGCCGCTTCCAGAATTTTATCGATTTTCATATAACTTTCCGTTACTCGCGGTCCACCGAGCAAATATGCTTCATCTGCTTGCTTGATGTGGACAGCTTCCGCATCCGCTTCCGAATAGACACCGACCGTTTTAATGCCGAGCGCTCTGCATGTACGCATGATACGAGCCGCTATTTCCCCACGGTTCGCAATCAAAATCTTGTTAAACATGACGTTCACCCTTTCAATTTTTCATGTAATCAAGCTTTCATGTACATCAATTTAGGATATGAGGAGGCCGTCCGCGTAAAGACCGGCTCCGCTTTTCATTTATTTCCCCACAGTTTTCGCTTCGATGACGCTCTGAAGTTCGGCAACTGTTGACGGATCTTCAAGTCCTGTCACATCACCTGCTACCTTGCCTGTTGTAACGATTTCTTTAATCAAGCGGCGCATAATTTTTCCGCTCACCGTTTTCGGTAGAGAGTCGGTTATGACGATTTCTTTTGGCTGGGCGATTTTTCCGATCTGGCGGACGATGTTCTCTTTAATCCGCTCTACGACTTCCTGCCCGTCTGCTACATTTTCAGAAAGGCGAACGAAAACGAAAGGGACTTCTCCTTTAATTTCATCCGGCACCCCAATGACTGCGCATTCCGCCACGCCCGCACATTCAAGCACGGCGCTTTCCATTTCCATTGTGCTCAAACGGTGGCCTGCGACGTTGAACGCATCGTCGGAACGGCCGACTACCCAAATATAGCCGTCTTCGTCGATCAGCGCGAGATCGCTTGCGTAGTAGCTGCCGTCGACTTGGCTGTAGTATGAACCGTAGTAGCGTTCCGGCTCTCTCCAAATCGTCCGACATAGCATCGGGAATGGCTTTTTAATGATCAAGTTGCCGAGCTGCCCGGCTTTCACGGATTCGCCGGCTTCATTGACGACATCGAACACCGCACCTAAAAACTGCGTGCCGGAAGAGCCCGGTTTCATCGGTGTCAACCATGCTGCTCCTGCAATAGGCGAGCCAGCTGTTTCGGTCTGCCCCCACGTATTGTTAATATAGACTTTTTTCTTGCCGAGCACTTCATATGTCCAGTGCCACGTCTCCGCATCGAATGGCTCGCCGACAAGTGCGATTACGTCAAGACATGATAAGTCAAACTGCTCGATCGGCTTCTCGCCCATGCTTTTCAACATACGCAGTGCTGTCGGAGCGGTAAATAATTTATTGACACGATATTTTTCAATGATTTGATAAAAACGTGTCTTCTCGGGATAATCAATCGCACCTTCGTAAACGACTGTCGTGACCCCATTCGCAAGAGATCCGACGATGCCCCAAATATGCATCGTCAACCAGCCGATATCCGCTGTACACCAAAATACGTCGTCATCTCGATGGTCAAGATGGTATTTCGCGTAGACATAGTTCTGGACGACGAATGCCGTCCCTGAATGCACGATCCCTTTTGGCTTGCCCGTCGTGCCGCTCGTATAGAAAACGATTCCGCTTTCGTTTGCTTCAAGGCGCTCCGGTTCGCAATGGATGCTCGCTTTTTCCGTCAGCTCATGCCACCAGTAATCGCGGCCTTCCTGCATATCGATATTGATGCCCATGCGATTAACAACGATGATCGCTTCAACTGAAGAAGTAGACGGCGCCACTTGATCGACTTTTTCTTTCAAGCGGATTTCTTTGCCACGACGCACTGTCGCATCCGCTGTGATGATGACTTTTGGTTCAAAGCTTGCTAACCGATCGGACAAAGAACGCTCGGAATAGCCCGAAAAGACTGCGTTGTAAATCGCCCCGACGCGGAAACACGCGAGTACCGCGATGACGGCTTCCGCCAAGTTCGGCAGATAAATCGCGACACAATCGCCTTTTTTTACACCGAATGACCGAAGCACATTGGAAAAACGATTCACTTCCGCAAGAAGCATCGAATACGTGTAAAACTTCGAATCGCCGTTCTCACTTTCCCAAATGAGCGCTGTCCGGTTACCGGCGCCGTTATGTATATGCCGGTCGAGTAAATTGATGCTCGGATTCGTAACACCGTCAACGAAAAACTTGAAATCAGGGAGCGTGCCGCTGATCGTCTCTGTCCACGGTTCATACCATTCGAGCTCACGAGCCTGCTGATCCCAAAACGCAGCCGGATCTTCCTGGGATTGCTGGAGAAGTTCTTGAAAAGCTTCTGCGCTGCCGATCGAAGTCGAGCGCGTCTTTTCTTCACTAGGATAAATAAGTTTACTATTCGCCGCTACTTGTAAAACTCGTTCAATATCCATTCAATCGCTCCTTTGTCAATTCATTAAAACCCATTTAAAAATCAGCAGCCGATCTGTTTCGCAATGACCATGCGCTGGACTTCGGACGTGCCTTCACCGATTTCTAAAAGTTTGGCATCGCGGAAGAAACGCTCAACTTGGTATTCTTTAATATAGCCGTAGCCGCCGTGAACCTGCACTGCTTGATCACAAACGCGCATGCACATTTCAGAAGCGAATAATTTTGCAAACGCCGCTTCTTTTTTGAATGAGCGGCCTTGATCTTTCAGCCATGCTGCTTTATATACCATATTACGTGCTAGTTCGATATTCATCGCCATATCCGCGAGTTTGAACTGAATCGCCTGGAAGTTTGAAATGCTCCTACCGAACTGCTTGCGCTCCTGCGCGTAATTCAGTGACCTCTCGTACGCTCCCTGCGCTATGCCGACAGCCATCGCACCGATGCCGATCCGTCCTCCGTCAAGCGTCGCCAAAAATTGTTTGTAACCGTTTCCAATTTCGCCAAGCAGATTTTCTTTTGGCACACGGACGTTTTCCAAAATCAATTCCGTCGTGTTTGAGGAATGAAGTCCCATTTTTTCATAGTTTGCAATGACCGTAAACCCTGGTGCATCAGTCGGCACGATAAATGCACTGATGCCGTTCGTTCCTTTTGAGCGGTCTGTAATCGCCGTCACAGCAAGATGTTTCGCATAGCTCGCATTCGTAATGAAACATTTCGAACCGTTAATGACCCACTCATCACCTTCAAGAACAGCTGTCGTTTCTGTACCACCCGCATCAGATCCTGCATTGGGCTCCGTCAATCCAAACGCTCCGAACGAATCACCCGTACAAATCGGTGTCAAATACTTCTCCTTCTGCTCCGGTGTGCCGAATAAATGAAGTGGCGCTCCGCCAAGTGAAATATGCGCAGAATACGTAATTCCTGTCGATGCGCAGACACGGCTCAATTCTTCCGTGACAATAGCAAAACTTGTCGTATCCGCTCCGCCACCGCCGTACTCTTCTGGGAAAGGCAACCCCATCAAGCCGAGCTCCGAAAACTTTTCAAAAATCTCTTTTGGAAATTCTCCTGTACGATCGCGTTCATCCGCACCCGGCGCCACTTCCGCATCCGCAAACTCGCGAACGAGCTTGCGCACCATTTGTTGTTCATCCGTCAAATCAAAATTCATATCCAATACCCTCCATTCTTCTTTTACATTCCGTCATTGCCGTATATCGTCCTACCAACACCCAGATTGCAAACGCTTTCATTTGTCCGTGTATTTTAAACCGGACTGCTTTCATTTTATTTCCAATTCATCTATAATTATAAACAATAAAAATAATCAAATCTATGTATGATTTTCCGAAAGAATTTGTGTGTTTTACACAAAAACGCAAAATACTATGGAGTTAGGATGATAGATTATGCAAGACACGTTAACTCACCGACAGCTCAAATCCCTTGTTCATGTTTCTACTGTGATTAACTCTTCATTAGATATCGAAACGATTTTTGATTTAATTATAGGTGAAGCAATTTCCGCAGTAGACGCAGCAGGAGGCGGTTCGATTTGGGTTTTCGACCAACAAAAACAGCGCCTGGTGGCCAAATCAGCGCATGGTTTGTTTTATCCACAAATCTTTAAATCGATTGAATTAAGCAGCAGCGAATCGATGACGGGCATGACGTTTCAAGCGGAAAAGGGGCTAGTGTTTAAAAACGAAGAAGAAATCAAACAGGCGCTCGATACACTCACTCCTTGCAACCGGACACTGCTCGACGAATCTATTTCCAATAATTTTCATTTCACTTCAGTCATTTCATCACCAATTTTATTGAAAGGAATTTGCATCGGTGTCATTACGCTTGATTCATTCGATAAATCGCTTCATTTCAAAAAAGAGGATATGCAGCTGTTAGAAGCGATTGCCCAGCAAGCCGCCATCGCGCTCGAAAAATCGAATATTTATCATAAAGAGAAAAAGACCGTCCAGCTGCTGTCCCGCTCGATCGAAACGCAGCGCAACATCGCCAATCTCGTCGTCAACGGAGAAGGTATCCAGTCCATTATCGATTATATTTATAAAACGATCGGCGAGCATATTTTCTTATTCGATGAAATAGGCGAACTGACCGCTTCTGCCTGCCGTGTACCTGTTTCAGAAGAGCTGAAGTGCGAACTGCTAAGCTTTGCGAAACAGAACGACCAGTCACTCAACAGCCCGTACAGTGTCTCCGAAATCACGCTAGGTATCGAAAACTATCAATTCATCGCGCTGCCGTTGCAATCGAAAATGAAGCCGCTCGGTACGCTCATTATCGTCTCAAAAGACCCAATCGGAGAAGCCGAAATCAACGCGCTCGAACATATCTGCACGGTCATCACGCTCGAGCTCGTCAAAGAACAAGCTGTCTACGAAACACAGCAACATCTACAGAATGAATTCATGACAAAAATTTTATCCGGCCAGGCAATCGATGAAACATTAATGAAACAAGCAAAAAATCTACAATTCGACTTGAACCGCAATTACATTGCCGTCATTGTCAGTGTCGAAAACAAAGACAAATTGCTGCGCGAAGCTATCAGCGAAAACGTCATTAACAATCTACTCCATATGACAAATAATAGCTTCCTGACAAAGAACTCGCAAGGCACCGCGCTCATCGATCCAAACAAGCTCGCGGCCTTACTTTCCTATCCTGCCAAGCTACAAACAGAAAATCCAGCTGGCAGCATAAAACAACTCGCCCTGTACTTGCAACAGGAAATCGAAAAAACATACAGCGAACTCGACATCACTATCGGCATCGGCAGAATGAAACCAAACCTTGCCACTGCCCACGAATCATTCAAAGAAGCTGAAAAATGCATCACATTCATAAAAAACTACCATTTCGAAGAGCACGCCCTGTCCTACACAGACCTTGGTATCCAACGCTTCATCTTACAGAATTCAGAAGAAGAACTACTCGATTACGTCCACGAAGTCATCGGCCCGCTCATTCAATACGAACGAGCCCGGAAAGGGGATTTGCTGCAAACACTACTTACCTATTTGCGTCAAAACCAAAACATCAAACGAACTGCCGTCGCCCTACACGTCCACACGAACACGCTGAATTATCGACTGAAACGTATTGAAGAAATACTTTCAACGGACCTGACAGATGGCCAGCAATTATTTAACATTCAGCTAGCAGGGACTATTTACCATTATATAAAACGGTGACAAGGGAGGGGTCCCTTGTCACCGTTTTCATCTGAAGAGCTGGGCTGCATAAATTCCCTGTTCCCTCACAAAATGCAGTTTGTAAGCATAAACATTTTCAAAGGTAAAATCTATATGGGGGATTATGCACGGCAATGCCCGCGTGGGGGGACTTTTAAATACTAATTGCCGTTTTACCTCACAATAAAAAGCGCTGTAAACGTTATCTTTCAACGTTTACAGCGCTATTTACATTATCTTCTAATACATTTTCATGACGTCCCGGGCAGACGAAATTAAACGCTGCATAGGTTTAATAGTTCCTCTCTTACTGATAGTTTTAATCTAACATTTCTCTCTTAAAAATTGTCGACTTCCAAGCCAATAAAATGTGCAAAACAAATTCTATTAAAACTTTCACAAATCCAATCACTTGTCATAGAATCTCCCCTTAAAGGTACTTTTATCTTTACATTTTTGGGCCACCTGCAACATAAAGAACTTGCCCTGAAATAAATGAGGCCTGTTTACTCGCAAAGAAACAGACTGCATGCGCTGCATCCTTTGGTAATCCGACACGCTTCACTGGTATTTGGCTTCTTTTTTCTTCCTTCAGTTGTTCATAGTTGACTCCACTTTTTTCCGCAATTGACTTCGTCATCTCCGTCTCTATAAACCCTAGAATAACTGTATTCACAGTTATATTATATTGACCAAGTTCCAATGCAAATTTTTTCGTAAACCACTGGATTCCGGCCTTTGTTATAGTATAATTTGCCTGTCCATCATTTTCCATAGCAGATGCCAAAGATAGATTAATGATACGACCATATGAATTATCAACCATAAGCTCCTGGGCATATTTACTACAAAGAAACACTCCTTTTAAATGAACATTCGTTAGGTGCTTCCAATCGTCTATGTTCATTTTATAAAGTAGTTCATAAGAGATCGTTTCATCGTTATTCACTAAAATATCTACTTTTCCATAGCTTTCTTTTATTACATTAAACACTTTAGCCAAATCAAATTCATTTGTAGTCTCGACAATAAACTTCTCGTAAGAAATATGTAACGCTTTAAATTCGTCGCAGGATTCGTTTAAAGCGAATTCATCCGAATCCAAAAGGTATACGTGTGCTCCTTCAAGGCCTAATTTTCTCGCTATTTCCTTGCCTATACCGCTTCCTGCTCCAGTAATAACCGCAACTTGATCATCGAAATTAGCCAAAGCTCGACACCTTTTTCTTTAGTATTTTTCTTGTATAATTACATACAATATTGTCATGTGTGTCCATCATTTCTGGGTAATATCATTCTTTAAATTTATTTTAACTCTTCTAGCTCAGCCTACCACTCTTACCATTTTCAATCCTAATTTTCAGTATCAACCTCGACTTTTATTTCCTTTTACTATGTATATGCATTAGCATTGCATTAAAATATCACACGCATGAAAACTGAATAATCTTAAATTAAACTCGAGCACAAAAAATCCTTTATAATGGTTGGGAGGTAGTAACCTATCCAAATCCAAAATAAAGGATTACACGTATGGATAAGATTACACGAAAAACAGCATTTGAGCAATGTGTTGGACTGATTTCTAATGAATTATTTGCAGATCAAGTGCAAGCCCATTGTCTTTATTACTATATAAAGAAGCTACACATAGCTTAATTGGTTTCGTTTTTTCTTCGAAAGCAAAACTACTAAAAAAGGGAAATAGAGTATTGAGATTTTTTACGGTGCTAGTAATCTAGTTTAGCCCGTATATTTCTAAATAATACGTCTCTGTTGTTCCAAACACTTTTATCTCCACAGGCCCACTTGCAAGATCAAAACTCAGCTTCCACTATTTATCGCTAAAAAAACAAAGCCAGAGAACTTTTGCTTTCTTACTCAATATATTCCTAAAACATCCTTATAAACCTAGTTCTTTCGCAATAATAACTTTCATTATTTCATTGGATCCTGCATAAATCGGAGCTACTGCAACATCACGATAAAGACGGGCAATTTCATACTCCTCCATATATCCGTATCCACCGTGAAGTTGCATACATTCCGGTGCCATTTTTCTTGCATTATCTGAAATCCACCATTTAGCCATAGACACTTGAGAATAAACATTTTGTCCTTCTAAATGCTTTACTATTAAATCATCAATAAATGTTCGACCAAGTTGAACTTGCGTCGCCATTTCCGCTAATTTAAATTGAGTGTTTTGGAATTTACTAATAGTCTGTCCAAACGCCTCTCGCTCTTTTACATATTCAAGCGTTACACTTAGCATCTGTTCCGCTAAAACTTGAGAATTTAATGCAGCAATAATTCTTTCTTGTTGCAATTCCTCCATTAAGTGGTAGAATCCTTTCCCTTCCTCACCAAGTAGATTCGAAGCTGGTACCCTTACATCTTCAAAAACTAGCTCTGACGTATCTTGACTATGAAGCCCAACCTTATCTAGTTTCCTACCACGAGAAAATCCAGGCATATTGCTTTCTACTAAAAACAAACTAATCCCTTTATGCCCAGGAATCGCCTTTGGATCTGTTTTACAAACAACAACAATCAAATCCGATAGAATACCGTTTGAAATAAATGTTTTTTGACCGTTTATAATATAGCTGTCTCCATCTTTAATCGCCGTTGTACTGATCGATGCCAAATCAGATCCTGCGCCCGGTTCAGTCATAGCTATCGCACTAATCGTATCCCCACTCATTAAACCTGGAAAATACTTTTTCTTTTGCTTCTCTGTTCCAAAATTTTTGATATAAGGAGCTACAATGCTACTGTGAACGACAATTCCTCCTAATCCCGATCCAATGCGCCTTAATTCTTCGCTTAAAATTACCGAAAAAATAAAGTCGGCACCCATACCTCCATATTTTTCATCTACCCATGGACAGAGAAAACCTTGTTCACCCATCTTTCTCCAAAATGTTTGTGGGACAAGACGATCTTTTTCCCATTGATCAAAATAAGGTACAGCTTCTTTTTCTAAAAACCTTCGAAGTGAATCTCGAAACATAATATGTTGCTCAGAAAAATAAGATCGATTTTTACTTTTGGCTGCCGAATTAGTTTTTGTCATTTTTATACCTCCATGTATTTTTATGCTTTCTTAACCGCATATTCATCCGGGTTGAGGATAAAATTCGCTCCATTTTCCGTAATCTTACCATTTTTCACTGCGATTTTTTCTTACGTGTCGAATGAACGTTTAAAAAGTACCTAAATGCTCATTAAAATCCCTCTCTTGCAACTTCAAAACTTCTTCAATTGACCCAACGCTTGGAAATACCCTTCTTTCAACGTTTCCACAACTTTTTCAATAGATTCAATTTCCCCGATTGCTCCAACACCTTGCCCGGCACCTCAAATGTTTTTCCATGATTTTGGCTCGTTTTCCCTCTAACCTGTGTTGAAATCGCGTTTCTTCTGTAAATTTTCCAGATTGAGACCAGCATTCAGAATGCTCGGAATCAAATAATTCCCATTCTCGCCCGAAATGGCATCGGTGTAGATGATATCCTCCGACGTCGATTCAATAAGCATTTCCTTATACACATCGTTCGCCATGGTCTCTTCCGCCGCGATGAACTTTGTTCCCATATAGGCGAAATCCGCACCTAACGCTTGAACGGTGACAATGTCTTGTCCGTTTGAAATGCATCCCGTCACAATAGTAAGCCCTTTCCAAAATTTTCGCACTTCCGAAACGAATGCGAACAGATTGAAAGTACCTCCGTGGCCACCCGCGCCATTGCAGACGAGGATGAGCCCATTCACTCCCGATTCCGCTGCTTTCTGGGCATGCTTGATGTAAATGACATCCGATAAGACAACGCCCCCGTATTGATAGACGATTCCCACAAATTCTTCCGGATTTCCAAGCGATGTAATGACAATTGGAGACTCGTATTTTCGAATTGCCTCCAGATCGGCATCCAACCGTTTATTCGTCTTATGGACGATTAGGTTGACATCCCAAGTGGAAATAGGGGCCGCCGGATAATTTAGCTTGGAATCCAATGCTTTCCGAATCGTTTCGAAACATTCCTCCAGCTCATCGGAAGTCCGTGCGTTCAATAACGAGAAAGTTCCGATAATCCGCGCTTTACATGCTTCAATGACCGATTGAGGGCTTGAGACGAGGAACATCGGCGCCATGATAACCGAGATGTCCGTCTGACCAATGTGCGCTTTTTTCTTCTCCTCCGTCATTTTCATTCACTAAAAACCTCCTAACGTCTTTTGTGAATGGTAAACTTCGCCGTCACCTTTATTTCCCCATTTTCATTTGATGCAATCGACTCACAAAGCCATGAATCATCCGTTTCTCCAACAATCTGTCCATTGACAACGATTTTCTCGCCCGGCTTCGTCATCGCATTAAAGCGGACCGTGAAGTTTTCCAGACAGTTCGAAGGGAACCAGTCGACAATCGCTTGTCCGATAAACCCCATGATCATCATGCCATGTGCAATGACACCGCCAAGTCCCACTTTTTCTGCAAACGGAACGACAGTATGAATCGGATTAAAATCGCCCGACGCCCCTGCATAGCGCACAATTTGTGTATGTGTGACCTCTTCCTTTTGGATTGTTTCAAACTGATGACCAACCATCAAAGCAATCGCCTCCTAATGTCTTTCAATGATCGTAGAGCGGCCAATCAACACCAATTCGCCATGTTGATTCAAAAACTCCTTTTTCAGTACAATGAAATTCATGGTCGCTTTCGCAAAAGCTTTTTCGACGACCGTATGAACAATAATTTCATCTCCAACTTTCAACGTTCCTACATACTCGTAACTTTGCTCGCCGTGCAGCACTTTGGAAAGATTCAAATCAAGCACTTTGGAAATGGAAGTTGGATCGCCCCAAAATTCGATGACGGTTGAAAATGTCGGCGGCACTGCATCCCCGTTCAAATAACTTTCTTTTTGATCACCCAAAGCAATGGCAAGTTCCTTAATTTTCCCTTTTTCAATTGTATAAGTAAACGCCTCGATTTTTGTATTTTTGATCTGTTCTAAACGTGATTCGGTTCGGGTCAAGTGGAATCCCTCCTTTTTTCATAGTGCAGCAATGACAATTGCCCATCAATTATAGACGGCTTTCCGTTTCTCAAAAAAAGCTTGTACACCTTCTTTGAAATCTTCGGATTCAACACACAAGCACTGCGAAGATATTTCCAACTCAAAGGTTTGCTCTAATTCATTTAACACATTGAAGTTGGCCATCTTTTTAATGAGTCCCATCGAAAGTCGTGGATTCTCTGCCATTTTTTTTGCCGCTACTAACGCTTCATCGAACACTACATTATCTTCGAATACACGATTGACCACTCCAACCCGCTCCATTTCATGGGCACTCACTTTTTCCCCTAGAAGCATCATTTCCATGGCCTTTTGTCGCCCGACTAATTCAGGGAGGAAATACATTGCACCTAAATCGGGCACAACACCAATTTTGATAAAACTTTGAATGAAGACCGAAGATTTCGCGGCGAAAATCATATCGCAAGAAAGTGCCAAGCTGAAGCCTGCTCCCGCAGCAGCCCCATGGACAACCGCAAGAACCGGTTTTTGTAGACGAAGGATGCTTTTGATGAGTTCCTGACTTTTTTCCATTCTCTCTTTAGTTTCTTTGGGATTCAAATGTTGAAGAGCCTTCAAATCCCCACCCGCTGAAAACACTTCTCCTCTTGCCGCCAATACGATTGATCGAATCGAACAATCGTCACCAGCCGCAAGAAAAAAATGCTTCAATTCTTCTCGCATTTCTTCCATTAGTGCATTTCGTATTTCAGGCTTATTCATTGAAACGATACAGACACTTCCATCCATTTGGATGTCAATTGTTTGATAATCCGGATACCGCATTGAAACACCTCATTGTTTTTGTCAATCTTTTTGCTTTCATGGTTTTCGATACATCGTCACAACGACTGCGCCACCAAGTCCAAGATTATGTTGTAGCGCAACTCTTGCATTATCCACTTGCCGTTTTCCTGTCACCCCTCTGAGTTGCCAAACAAGTTCCGTACACTGGGCTAGACCGGTCGCTCCGATTGGATGGCCTTTTGACATCAAACCGCCGGAAGGGTTAACGACGAATTTTCCACCATACGTATTGTCTCCATCATTGATGAACTTTTCCGCTTCGCCTTCTTCACACAATCCAAGCCCTTCGTAAGTGATTACTTCATTCGGGGTGAAGCAGTCATGCAATTCGACGACATCTACCTCTTCCACTCCGATTCCGGATTGCTCAAACACTTGACGGGCCGCTCTTCTTGTCATGTCCGCGCCTACTAAATTCATGGCGCCTGTTGTGAAAGTCAGTTCCGTGTCCGTCGCCATGGATTGGGCGATAATTTCCACGGCATTTTCATGGCCGTGCTTTTTTGCAAAGTCTTCGCTGCAAATGATTACGGCTGCCGCACCACATGAAGGCGGGCATGCATGGTATCTCGTCAAATATGGCGGAAAAATCATCGGAGAGTTTTGTACTTCTTCAAAGGTTAACGGATTGTCGAACATCGAATAAGGATTGTGGATGGCGTGGCTTCGAGTTTTCACCGCGACTTTGGAAAAAATGTCCGGATTTGCCCCGTACTTTTCGATGTATTCCATCCCACCGGAACCGAACATTCGGGCTGCACGCGGAGATTCCAAAGAATAACCGGGTCTCAATTCTTCCAACCGATCAACAAATGCCTGCATCGGCGTCATTCGATCTGAATACACAGAGGAAAGCGCCCCCGGCTTCATCTCTTCAAAACCGAAGGCAAGTGCACATTCTACAATGCCATTTTCAACAGCTTGCCTTGCTAAAAAGATTGCCGTCGAGCCGGACGAACAGTTATTGTTGACATTGAATATCGGGATGCCGCTTAACCCGACTTTATACAAAGCTGCTTGTCCCGACGTACTATCTCCATAAACATAACTGGCAAAGGCGTGTTCAATTTCTTTGAAATCGATTCCCGCATCTTTGACTGCTCCTTTAATCGCTTTCGATGCCATCACTTCATACGGTTCCTGCATGCCTGGCTTCACAAACTTCACCATATCTACGCCGATCACTTTGACTTTTCTTTTCACATTCAAATCCCCCTTTTTTCATATCGTCTTTTTCACATGTCTTCACACTTCGCCTTTGTTCATTATGAGAAAGTCTAAATAGCAACATTCTGTCACCGTTCAGCCCTTATTTCAACAGTTCCTCCTGTATCAATTGCCGTTTCATAGTTTTCCCAACAGCCGTTTTCGGAAGGGAATCACGAAATTCTATAATTCGTGGCACCTTATACGTTGCAAGTCTTTCTTTGCAAAATGCTATGATTTCTTCAGTCGAAAGTTGGTGCCCCTCTTTCCGTACAATGACACATTTAACCGTTTCCCCGCGATAAGAATCCGGGATACCAAGCACACACGCTTCCAAGACAGACGGATGTTCATAAACGACATTTTCCACTTCAATCGGATAAATGTTATATCCGCTCGCAATGATCAAATCTTTTTTTCTACCGACAATAAAGAAATAGCCCTCGTCATCCATCACCGCGATATCGCCCGTCGCCATCCATCCGTCGATCAATACTTGCGCGGTTTCATCTGGATTGTTCCAGTATCCTTTCATCACTTGCGGTCCTTTGATCAGCAGTTCCCCTTCTTCGCCTACGGGGACTTCCACATTGCTATCTTCCAGCTTGACGATTTTGCAATCAACGCTCGGGATTGGAATCCCGATACTGCCCGTCTTCTTTTTCGTTCGCGGGTTCCGATGGGTGACAAGCACCTCCGACATCCCATACCCTTCCATAATTTGTGCACCGGAACGTTCCTCGAATTCTTTGATTACTTCTACTGGTAACGGTGCTGAACCACACGTACATACTTTCAAGCTCTTCAAATCTTCATCGACGATTTCATCACTGTTCAATAAAGCAATATAAATTGTAGGTGCACCAATAAATACAGTAGGTGCGTATTTCTGTAGCAGCTCTTTTACTTTTGGGATATTGAATCGCCTCATAACGATGTACGTCCCACCCAATGCAATTGTCAGATTTAGATAGCCGACCCCCATGATGTGGGTCATCGGCGTATTACCGAGTGTAACCTCTTCTTTTTCTTTTAAAGAGTAGAATACACGATTTTGAATGACATACCCAACAATATTGTAATGCGTCAACATGACCCCTTTGGGATGGCCCGTCGTACCGCCTGTGTATTGAATAATGGCGACATCCTCCGTCGGATGAATCGGAACATTCGGCAATTGGACACTCGCTGTCGCCTCATCATGAAAGCAGACTTTTTGAAAAAGATTCCTATCCGCACCGAAAACAATTTGTTCGATTTTCCTCTGTAATTCGATGGCCTTCAATTTAGAAACCTGGGCATCGTCACATACAATCCATTTTGCTTCACTATCATTCAAGATGTGGGAAAGTTCGCTCGACTGGTATAGGATATTCACTTGGACTTGCGTGCAACCAATCCTTTGAAGTGCAAAGTAGCACACGGCGTATTCCGCAGAATTCGGCAACATGACCGCGACGTGATCACCTTTCCCCATGCCTTGCTTATGAAAATACTTTGCAAGGCGCCCCGTGGCTGCCTGTAGTTCCGAATAGGTCATTACAAGTTCTTCATCAATGATGGCGATTGATGATGGCGATTTGTTAACCGCCTTTTCAAAAGAATCGTAAATAGACACATCCGTTGGAATTTCCACTTCATAAGGAATCCCTTCCGGATAGACAACGTGCCATTTTCTTCTCATTTTTCCGCGCCCCTTTCCACTACCATTTTAAGTATTCCGGTTTGGCGATATGTTCTCTAATAAATGCGTCAACAAATTGCGTACAAACTCCACCTTCCTTCAACAACTGTTGTAAATGCTTATAAATACCAATAACTTCATTCTTTAGACGTAAAATCGAGCCTTCTCTTTGTTCTTTCCGATAAAAAATACCTTGTTCGATCAATTGATTTGGAGAGATTCCATTACGGATACAACGAGAAATTTTCTCATGTCGCCTTTCAATGACGTTTAAAAAATCGATGACTTTCTCGTTATACTCCTTTTTGGAAACAATTCCTTTGTGATGCCCCGTTACAAAATATTTCGCATCAAGATCCCCAACTTTCTTTGCGGATGTGATGAAATCGGCAATATCGGATTCCAATTCATTATAAAAAGGACCAAAGGATGTCAAGTCGATATCCCCTACATAGACGATGCCGTATTTTTCAATATACGGAACCGTATAGCCCTCCGAATGGCCTGGGGCATGGATAAACTGCACGTCCATGCCCGCTATTTCAACTGGTTCATTCAGTGGGTATTTCCGATTTGGCTTTATTGTCCGTTTTCCAACAGCCTTATCTCCGAAATGCCTGTTTTTCTGTTGCTTCAACCAAGCCTGAAACGTCTCTTCATCTTGAACTGCTAACATTCCGTCCGCATGTGAAAGGGTATAAATATCAGAAACTTTTTCAAAATCAAACGGATTGATATGCACGTCAGCTTCAGGAAAAAACGACACGCCCCACACGTGATCGATATGATGATGGGTCAAGTAAATATCACGTACGAAATGGTTTTTTTCAATATATCTTAAACTGTCGAAGCCAGCTCCGCATTCTAATAATACAGATTCCTGGTTATGCGTCAGCAGTAGCGTCGTGCAAAACGGCACTTTGCTAGAATTGTCCCCAAAAATTTCAATCGGTCCTATTTTTTCATACATCCCATCACCACCAATCCCTTACGGTTTACCGGATCAAGTGTAAGAACCACCGTTAATTTGCAAAACTTGTCCATTCACATAATTGGACAAAGGAGAAGCCAAGTAAAGGATCCCCTCTGCTGCTTCTCTCGGTTGCCCTGTCCTTTTTTGAGGGATTTTGTCAATAAACATTTGACGCACTTTATCTGGAACGCCTGTCTGGTCTTCACTGGACTCAAGCGATTGTGTCATCCTTGTTTCGATGAACCCGAACGCCACCGCATTCGAATTGATGTTATAGCGTCCCCATTCCTGGGCAACGACCTTTGTTAAGCCGACGACTCCCGCTTTGGCAGACGAATAGTTGGCTTGCCCCACATTCCCTCTAAGTCCTGAAACCGATGATACGTTAATAATTTTCCGGTAATTTATAATTCCTTGTTCCTTCTCCGCTTTTGCCGCTTCCCGCATATAGGGAGCCGCCTCGCGGATTAGACGGAAAGGGGCGACCAAATGAATATCCATCACTTGTTGAAACTGTTCGTCCGTCATTTTATGGATCAAGCTATCGCGCGTGACGCCGGCGTTATTTACCAAAATATCCAATCTTCCAAACTCCTCAACGGTTTTTTCCATCAAAGTCCGTGGAAACTCCGGATCTGTAATATCGCCGCAAATCGCGAGTGCCCGACCACCCTTTTCCTCGATTTCGCTTACCACTTCCGCCGCAGGTTGTGCATCCAAATCTGAAATGATAACGGTTGCACCGTTTTCCGCAAACACCAATGCGGTTTCCCTACCTATCCCTCTTCCCGCCCCCGTTATGATTGCAACTTTCCCATTTAATAGCCTCATCCTTAAAACCCCTTTACTTTCAATATTTTGGGCGTATCAGTTTTGACTAAGCCCTTCCATTGGAATCATCTTCGCTGGAAATGGAATCTCTACCCGTTCCCCTTCTATGCTGATTGCGTTTCGATACTTCAAATGTGGATCTTTCGACAAATCGTTAATCGTGTTGACACGACTAACCGGTAAATCGACCTCACCGAAAATCGACAACCACTCGGACAATGTTTTTTTGACTATGATTGTTTCAATCCTTCGATTAATGATTTCTGCTTTCTCCATCCTCTTTGTCCAACTATTGAATAAATTATCGAGCATAAACTCTTTCATGCCCACCGTTTCACAAAATGTTTCCCAAAACTTCTCTTCTACACAAGCAATGGAAATATATTGTCCATCTTTTGTCAAATATGTTCCATAGGCCCCTCGACCCATGAAATCGGATTTCCTCGGTTCATTGCGTGCGTAATATTCCACAATGCGTGGAGACATTAAAGCAAGTGCGCTTTCCACTAAAGACACATCGATGTAAACCCCACTCGAATGGGATCGAGCCTTGTTCAACAATGCCCCTAACACCGAAATCGTAGCGTATAACGATGCCGCAAGATCCGCTATTTGGATTCCCCCTGCCGCTTCAGGACCTCCGTTTGGCTGACCACTGATTCCAAGGACCCCTGATACTGCCAAATAGTTCAAATCATGTCCCGGAACATCACGGTAAGGACCGCTTTGCCCGTATCCCGAAATCGAACAGTAGATAAGATCCGGATTCAGTTTCGCAACCTCGTTCTTACTAAAACCCAATCGATCCATGACGCCGGGTCGGAATCCCTCAATCAACACATCACTTCCCTGCAACAGTTCACGAAGAACTCCTTTATCTTCCTCATTTTTCAGATCTAGCGTCAAACTTTCTTTTCGACTGTTCAAAGTTTCATATAATCCAGGAATCATCTGTCGCACAGGATCGCCTCCGTCAGGTCTTTCCACTTTTACGACTTCCGCTCCCAATTCCGCTAAAATATTTGTCGCAAATGGACCTGGCAATAAATTCGTCAAGTCCACAACTCGTATACCCTCCAGCACTCTCACTTCCGTCACCTCTCATCCAGTCTATTTCCTTACGGTCACACGAATGCGGAAATGCCTAGCACTTCTCGTCCGATGATTAATTTTTGCATCTCATTCGTACCTTCTGCAATGGTAAAATAACGGATATCACGATAATATCGCTCAACTGGAAACTCCTTCGTATAGCCATATCCACCATGGATCTGCAAAGCCTCTTCCGCCACTCTTAACACGCGATCCGTTGCAAAATACTTTGCCATCGAGCACTCGACCTTTGCATCTTTTCCTTGGTCAAGCAACGTGCTCGCTTGCTGCCCTAGGAGGCGCATCGCATTGGTCAGTGTAATCATTTCACTTATTTTTTCTTGTATCAATTGAAAACTGCCGATTGGTTTCCCAAACTGATGACGTTCCTTTACGTACTTAATGGATGCATTCAGGCAAGCTTGTGAAATGCCCGTGGCGATGTATGCAACCATGGCACGCGCACTGTTCAAAAACTTCAATCCTTGTTTCAAACCTTCACCGACATCGCCGAGCACGTTTTCGGCAGGGATTTCGCTATTTTCAAAAACTAATTCAGCAAATGGACAGCTAACTGTACCCATCTTTTCAATTTTCGTCGCTAGAAAAGAAGTTTCCTCTTTATCTATGAGCAGAGCAGTGATTCCTTTATTCCCTAACGTTTTGTCCGTCTGTGCAATGACGATACCGATTTCTCCTTCCAGACCATTCGTTATAAAGATTTTTGTTCCGTTGATAACCCAATTATCTCCTTTTAACACTGCACGTGTTTCAACACTGGAAGCATCTGATCCGACATTCGGCTCTGTGAGAGCAAAGAAACCGAGCTTTTCCCCACGTAATAATGGTCCCAAATATTTTTCTTTCTGCTCTTCCGTCCCGTATTCGTAAATATGTGTGAGAACGGAGTTAGAAATACCTACCGTCGCTCTTAATGAAGGCCAAACACGGGATAATTCTTCAATCATCGTAAAATATGTTGTGTAATCCAGACCATATCCACCCGCCTCCACCGGCAACAATCCACCTAAAAATCCAAAAGGGACAAGTTTTTGTACAATCTCTTTCGTGACATACTTCTCCTGCCTTTCATATTCCTCCACCATTGGTGCAATTTCCTTTTCCAAAAACTTCGCCAAAGTTTCTTTAATCATCAGTTGCTCATCCGTTAATTGAAATGCCATTCCTAATTCCTCCTAGTTTTGTCTTCTCGCAATCATCATCGGGGTCACTCCCTCTTGAACGACCATCCCATTTTGATTGATGATTTTACGAACAAACTTCACAATCCCTCGGTCTTTTTTACTCGTTTCTTTCATTTCAACAATTTCAATTTCGAGATTAATCGTATCGTTAATTTTGATGGGCGCTAGAAACTTCCACGACTCCAAACCCAATAAAGCAATCAAGTTTTTACTCATCCGTCGATTCAGCTCTGTACGGGTAAACAGTCCGGACGAGATGGACAGTCCCAACAAACCGTGTGCAATCCGTTCTTGAAAAACCGTGTTTTTTGCATACTCCCTATCCACATGGAGCAAATTATAATCGCCGGATAAACCCGCAAAATTGACAACATCCGTTTCTGTAATGGTACGTGAAGGGGATAAAAATTTATCTCCGATTTGAAAATCTTCATAAAACAACCCGTTATCTTCCATCTTTCCTCACACCCTTCATCGTTGTAGTATCGTGACGGCACTATTCGGACCTGCCCCCATCGCATGTGCCAAGCCAAGCTTAGGATCGGCAACTTGTCGATGGCCAGCTTCTCCCCGCAATTGTAAGACAAGCTCATGAATTTGTGCCAATGCTGTCGCACCGAGCGGATGACCCCTTGATAATAGTCCACCGTCCGTATTAACCGGCAATCTCCCCATCAAATCGAAGACACCTTCGCGCAACAATTCAGGTGCCGTTCCTCTCGCACAAAAACCGAGTTTTTCAATGTCCCAAAGTTCGCCGGGTCCCATGCTGTCGTACGCTTGCACGACGTCGATATCCTTGGGTCCGTAGCCAGCCATCTCAAAGGCCTGGCGGGCTGATTTCTCTACAATGCCTTCCGAAGGATAATGCTGGACACTTGCCGTAATGCCGGATTGATATGATTCTTCTCCATATACACCCGACACCAAAACAGAGCTTGCCACATGAATCGCCCGATTGCTTTCTGGCTTGCTTGTCAAAACCATCGCGACCGCCCCATCCGCCAACGGACAACAATTCAGTAACCGAAGTGGAGAAGCTATCATTGCTGATTGGAGTACCTCCTCTGCAGAAACTTCTTTTTGAAATCGTGCATTGGGATTTAGCGAACCGTTTCGCCTATTTTTCACACTGACCCTTGCAAAATCTTCAACCGTAGCTCCGTATTGGCGCATGTATTCCATCGTTTCCAAGGCATAGTTGGCCGGTTGTACGTTAAAGCCCATTGCCAATTGCCACCCCGGAAAAGCAGTGCTTGGGATTGGTCCTCTTGGCATCTTTTCAAATCCGATAGCGAGTACCGTTTCGTATTGCCCTAATCGAATCGAATCATAAGCAAGTCGAAACGCGGTTGCTCCACTTGAACAGGCATTTTCCACATTGACGATTGGAATTCCTGTAAATCCAATTTCCCCTACTACTCGATGCCCAGAAGCTGTCCCTTGGTAGACACTACCTGCAAAAACGGCTTCAACTTCCCCCCACTTGGTTCGGGCATCCCTTAAGGCGTTTACAATCGCTTCAGATCCCATCGAGCTAGCGGATACATCCGGGAAAAAACCCCATTTTGTCGTACTTGTTCCTTGAACATATACATCTTTCCATTGAGTATTTTTACCCATCATCCCTTATCTCCTTCCCGAATAATTTCAGCTTTGAACTTGAAAGTCATAACATCATTGTCTTCTTCTTCATATAACTTCACTACAACCATCTCGACACGTTCGTCATTAGAGAGCGCCGGTTCATCAATGAGCTGTGAGAATATATTTACACCTTCATCTAGTTGCACAATTCCATATGTATAAGGAACTGCCCCTTTATAAAAACCTCCGGCCGGTTGTCTTTCCACTTTTGTTAGCATCAAGACACGCCCTTTGCCGGAAAATGTGATTTCTTCCAATGATTCTTTGTGACAATTCATACAGAAGTTCAATGTTTTCCGTGGAAAAAATACCTCTCCACACGCCTCGCATCGACTGCCCAATAAGTGCGGTTTGCCATCTGTTTCCAATTGCCAAAGGCCATCCATAACCGGAATCGTTTTTCGTTCAATTGTCGTCATTCCACTCATCCCCCGTTCGATTAGCCGAATCTTCCGCCTGTCACGTGTAAAATATCCCCCGTTATGTAAGAGGAATCATCCGAAGCGAAAAACATCACCGCATTTGCGACATCTTCCGTCGAGCCAACACGCTTAATCGGAGAATCACGTTTTTGAAGCTCTTTAATCTTTTCGCATTTTGGATGGTCCCGTAAGGCGTTCGTTTCAATCAGACCCGGCGCTACAGCATTCACTGTAATATTGTGCTTGCCCAACTCCTTTGAGAGCGCTTTCGTAAGGCCAAGAACACCAGACTTTGCAGAGGAGTAATTGGCTTGTCCTGGATTCCCCAAATACGCACGGGAAGTAATGTTGACAATTTTCCCGTATTCTTGGGAAATCATATACTCAGCCGTATACTTCGCAAAAAGGAAGGAACCTTTTAAGCAAACATTTATAACAAGATCCCAATCTTCCTCTTCCATTTCCGTGATTCTTGCATCACGGACAATTCCCGCATTGTTCACTAAAATATCAATCTTGCCAAACTGTTCCTTCGTTTGTTGTACGACAGCGATAACTTCGCTTTTTTGTGAAACATCTGCCGGCATGGAATGGGCGTTGAAACCATCTACTTGAAATTCCTTCACCGTCTCTTCACATGACGTTTCATTAATGTCGGTAATAATGACTGTAGCGCCTTCGGTAAGCATTTTACGAGCAATTTCTTTACCGATTCCATCCGCTCCACCTGTTACAATTGCAACCCGATCTTGAAATCTCATTATAAAACCCCTCCCTACTTTACTATTCACCTCATTTTACTGCTTCCCAAAAAGATCAACCATGTCAATTGACTACAATGTTTGTTTGAATTATTGTATAATTCATACTAATACATAGATTCCGAAATAAAAGTAATGAAGGGGGATATCCAATGACCACAAACGAAATCAGCTACAACGGTTTTATCGAAGAGCTTTTTCCGCTTATCCAAAGCAGTCAGTATGATGAAAATGAATGGGAAACTTTGAAAGCGAGGCTCCATGTGTATTACAAAGACGAAAAATTGCATTCCCACTTTTACGCACTTCAATCTTTGAAACAAAAGGCGGATTTCTTGAAATTCTCAACGAGTACGTTTGAAATCCTTCATCAAATTAATTTGGAAGTCGCCTCTCTCGCTCCGCTAACTGACATTCTAAATTTAAGCGCAACTCGTTTATTGAATACCTCCAAAGCGCACTATGTCCTCATCGGAATGATTGATCACGAGAAATCAAGCATGCGCATTGATGCAGTCGCAGGGGAAGAACAGTCCGACTTGTTGTGTTTTGAGGAACCCTTAGATTCAAAGTTCCAAATGGAACTGGCAGACAACAAAGAGGCTTTCATCTTATCGGATATCGCTGAACACTCCTCTTTTGAATACACTTTATTGCAACGCCTGGCGGAGAAAGACATCGTATCCCTCATCTGTTCGCCTTTAATCGCCAACGGGGAACGGATCGGCGTTGTCTTTTTAGCCCGGACCACTACGTATCATTCAAAGCAGCCATTATTGCAAATGCTCAATCACTTTTGTTACCAGACAGCACTTGCCATTTCAAACGCAAAACTGTATACGAATGAAGTTCGTGTGAGTAAGCTACACGACGAACTCTTTGAAGAAGCACTCAATAAGGGCGGTAACGAAGGAATATTACAAAGAGTGGCCAATTTCATTGAGGAATCAATTTTATTGCTTGACGAGTTTGGAAACTCCATTTATGAAGCTATGCCTCGAAACCACGCATACAACAAAGACCATTTCAATCATGTGGAACTGTATAAACGCATCCTTCATTCAAAAAATATTCATCAAGCCTTTTTTGAAGTATCGAACAACGGCCAAATTTATTCCGTTTTCACCATCACGTTGCATAATCAGACCGTCGCTTATTTAATTCTTGCAAAAAAAATGAATTCATATGATCCATTGAGCATTGTCGCAATCGGACAAGCAAAAAGCGTCTTGGCACTGCAAATAAATCAGGAAAAAACAAGCATTGAAGTCGAAAACCGATTACGCCAGGACTATCTGCACGATTTGATATCAGGCCTGGAAACAGAGGAAAATCTTATTCGAAGAGCACGTTATTTAAATATCTCTTTCGAAAAGACGTATTCCATTCTTGTTTTAAGCCCGAGAAAGAACGAAGTGGATGATACACAACAATCAAATCGAATTCTTGAAAGGTTTAGTTACATGATCGATCAAGAACTATTGCCACTCAGCATGATCCAAGGCCAGAAAATAATTCTTGTCACACCTGACGAGCATATTCGCACCGTCACGAACTTCGTGCTCCACTATACGGAGGAAAAGCATCCCGATTTACACTTCCGTGTAGGTATTAGCAATCCCATTCTACAAACAAAAGAATACCTTAGAGGATTCAACGAAGCCAAAAAAGCCTCTGAATTCGCTCATTCTTTCCAATTCAATGCACCGATTGTCCATTTCAAGGAACTCGGTATTATCGGGTTGTTATTCAATACGGAGAATCCCGAATACATGAAAGAGTTCATGGACCGTTACTTAGGAAAAATCATCGAATACGATCTCCAAAACAAGTCTGAATTACTAAAAACGTTAGAGGTTTTTTTAGATAACGAATCCGCTATCCAGCATTCCGCTAAAGAGCTCCATATCCACTACAACACTCTTCGGTACCGGTTGAATCGAATCGAGGACATCCTAGAGATCGATCTAACGCATACACAATACCGTCTCAACCTTCAAATCGCCATCATCATTCATCGGCTCGTTAAACAAGAGTGATGGAAAAAAATAGAGAGTGGAGGAATGAATACATTCCCACTCTCTATTTCTATTTGTCTGAAACAAGTATTTCTCCACATTTGTCTTCATCACATTTTGGATGGTAAAAACAATGCGATCTCAGGGAAGAAATATAAGATGAGAATCATAACAAAGATTGGAATAATGAACCGAGCCGCACCTTTAAAGATGGTTTCGAGTGAATAATCGGAAACACCTTTCAATACATAACAATTCATTCCAACAGGTGGTGTGATTAAGCCTAATTCAATGATCAATACGATTATCACTCCGAACCAAATCAAGTCCATATCCATCGCTTGAATAATCGGTAAAATGATCGGAATTGTAATAACAATCATTGCCATGGAATCCATGAATGCACCAAGAATGAGATACATGACAATGATCAACATAAAAATCACAAAGTTCGGCATCGATAGTGAATCGATAAAATCCGCCATCAGCATCGGAACTCTTGTAATCGCAAGAAAGTAATTCAAGATGAATGCAGCCAGTATAATGGCAAATAAAAACCCTGTCGTTTTTAACGTATTGGATGCGGACTCGATAAAATTCTTGAACGTCAATTTCCGATTGAGCAACGCGATGAGCATTGCTCCAAATGCACCTACTGCAGCGGCTTCCGTCGGGCTGAATAGACCGACATACATCCCCCCGATGACTAGCGTGAACAATAATATAATCCATGTCATCGATTTGAGCGAGTTAATTTTTTCTTTCCACCCACCCCCCGATGCTATAGGGGCGATGTCCGGATTTAACAGCACGGAAATATAGACCGTAAGCATATATAATCCGGTTAACATGATACCTGGAATAATCCCGGCAATGAGCAACTTACCAATCGATTGCTCGGTTAACATACCGTACACGATAAATGCCGTGCTCGGTGGTATGAGAATCCCCAACGTACCGCCTGCAACAATTGTCCCAGCGGAGAACGAGTCTTTATATCCGAATCGATCCATTTCCTTCGATGCAATCGCACCCATCGTTCCAGTAGTCGCCAAGCTAGAGCCTGAAGCAGCTGCAAAAATCGCTGATGCACCGATTGTTGCTAAACCGAGCCCCCCTCTTAGGCGTCCCATCCACAATCGGAACATCTTAAACAGCTCATTACTAATTCCTGAAACGAAAAGCAATTCCCCCATCCATATGAAGAGCGGAATCGTCGTTAATGTATAGCTAAAACTATGATCCCAAATAATGGTCTCAATCGCGGTAGTGAGTGTTTTCCAACCTTTTAAATAATAGATACCGAGAAAAGCCGGAATCGCCATGGCAATAGCAATCGGAAGTCGCAAAAACATGAGGATGAACATGACCACAATGCCCATTAATCCAATCATCTCTATAGTCACATTACCCCTCCTTTCCGGCAAACAAAATAACGATGGAACGGATGAACTTCAAAAGTACTTCTAGCCCCCACATCGTGAAACCTAATGCAATGATGAATCGAAACGGAAAATGTGGGACGCCAAGCAAATCCGTCGTTTTTATATTCCCCGTCATCGAATTCAATCCAATGTTTAAGCTTACCCATCCAATGAGGAGACAAATGATAAACGTGAAAAGATAGCTGATGACATCTGTGAATTCTTGTATTTTTTGGGGTAACCGATCGACAAGCAAACCGATTGAAATATGTGCATCTCTTTTTTGTGTGTATGCTAGCGCGAACATAATCAACACAACCATGCCTAGTTGCATAAATTCAACATCCCCCACTACAGGAGCTCCCAATTTGCGACTGATGACTGCATATGTCGTAAAGATCATCATACTCGTCATTGTGAGAATCGCTATCCACTTTCCAATTATCGTTAAAAAACCTATCCATTTTTCCACAATTCCCATTCATTTCACCTCCGTATAGAAAAATATGTCTTGATTGTTAACCAAGACATATTATGTTCCTTTTGAGTTAGAAAGGTAGTTTTAATCCAGCTTCAAGAAGCATGTCATTAAAATCTTCCATCATTTGGTCACCAGGATACCCTTTCGCATTCGCTTCTTCCACCCATTCATCCCAAAGCGTTTTTGCAGAGGCTTTAAATTTCGCTTCTTCTTCAGGAGCTAATTCAATGATCTCTCCCTTACCTTCAATTAACTTGCCCAGTTCGACATAGGCTTTGTCTAATTCCTTTTTGTGCGTCTCACTAAACAACTCAGCCAATTTTGGCCCAAGCACTTCGTCAAACATTTTTTGCAAGTCTTCGGGCAGCGATTCATAGTAATCTTTGTTCATGATTGGTATAACAGGCGTAACGGTTGTCCCCATTTTCAAGACATATGGTGCCACTTCGTAGTATTTATGACCCAAAACACCGATTGTCGAATAGAAAGCAGTATCCAAAGTACCTTTTTGCAAAGCTTCGTACGTTTCATCCAACGGAATCGATACTGGAACACCGCCCCATGCTTCTACGAGGGGGACATCCGATTTACCTTGGACTCTCATTTTCAATCCTTTTATGTCTTCAATTTTTCTAACTGGCTTTTTGGAGAATAAATTATATGGATCTGTTACAAAGCTTCCACCTAAATAATGAACTTCCTCTTCAATCGCATCGACAGCGTATTTTTCCCCGAACTTCGTCATGATTTCACTGCCTATCGTAGAATCTGGGAAAGCGAACGGTAAATTCCCAATCGTATAAGGGAAGAAGATACTATCAAAATAATAAGTTGAAATGACCGGCGCTAAATCGGCTATGCCGCCTTGAGTATCCTCAAAAGCTGAAGTCGCCTTCCCCAAAGTCCCTCCATGAAATACATTCACCTTCACCCGTCCATTTGTTTCTTTTTCCACAAATTCCGTCCACGGTTCATAAACGTTGTACACATAGTGATGCGTGGAAGGCTGGATGTTACTGACGTTCAATTCGTAGACTTTTTCAGTGTTTGTACCATTTGTACTTTCTGAACTACTGTCCTTTTCAGTATTACAAGCACCAAGAATTAATATTAACACCAAGCTTAACATGCCAAAAATCTTTTTCATCTGTACCACTCCTTTTCCAATGTAAGTAACCGCTTTCATTCTTAGTTCAAACTAAAAGTGCAAATCGCCTTGCAACATCTTCTTTGCAATTATTCTTTTTTGAATCTCGGTTGTCCCATAAGGAATACGCATCATCCTTGCCCATCTCCATGCTTTCTCAAGTTTCAATTCATTTGTTAATCCCATCCCTTCGTGAATTTGCATGCATTTATCAATCACCCTTTGTGCCATTTCCGTACAGAATGCTTTGATTATCGAAATTTCCTTGATTGGTAAATCGGATTGATTTTCCATCTTCCATGCACAGTTTAACAATATATTATGTCCGGCGTAAATATCAATTGCACATTCAGCTAACATCTTTGGAATCGCTTGGTGATTTCCAATTGTCATACCGAACGTTTTGCGTTCATTTTCCAACTCACGTTTATATTTTTCTTGATGTGGGACAACTTCCGTTTCAATAAATTTGTTCAGTGCCGAAATTATTTCTTTCACTCCATAATTTACAGTGAAGTCCAAACAGAATTTATCTCTTGAATTATCAAACTATCCTTACCTACAAATGAATTCTACAGAGTAAGAAATGACTCTTCTACGTCAAAAACAAACAAATATTATCATCTCATTTGTAGGGTACATACATAAGTAAACAATTAGAAAACTTATCCAATCGGAGAATAAATTTCGATCGGGTATGAGTAAAATGTTTGTGGGTGGATAAATGGAGAGGAAACCAAGCGTTTGCGTAGTAGATTTAAAAGCACGAAAAAAAAAAAGAACTACAAACGTTGTTACAACGTTTGTAGTTCTTTTTAATTTCCTAACTACTTAAAAAAGTCTTAATTACGTCCCAGGAGGGATTCGAACCCCCGACCGATGCCTTAGAAGGGCATTGCTCTATCCAGCTGAGCTACTGAGACAAACACCTGCAACCACAGGCACAAGAACTATTATATGCATAATCCAAAGATAAGTCAACACTATTTCATAAAACTATTTATTTAATATTATTTCGTCTATTATGTCGTCGTTCATACTATAAAAACTTACAGTATAAACATCAGTGATTTCAATGACTGCGTATGTTGCTTCCCTTCCACCACGTGGTTGGGTCGTGCTTCCCGGATTAACAAACAATACACCGTTGATCATCTCCGCACCATATAAATGAGAATGTCCGAATAATGCAATGGTTGCTTGTTGTTCAGCTGCTGCGTAAGAAAGGGTAAGCATAGAGCGCTTGACGTCGTGCTCATGGCCGTGGACGATGAATACAGTCTCATCGCCCATCTTTTGTACAATGCTCGCTGGAAATTGATCATCACCGTCACAGTTACCACGAACAATATGGATTCCATTAAGCAATGGATCATTTGCCAATAATTCACTATCACCACAATGGAATATTGCCTCTGCTTGCAATGTTTTAATCTGCTTCACTGTATTTACATCGCCATGTGAATCACTTAAAACAAGTAACTTCATTTCATTTCACCAAACTTCGCAATAAATTCTGGTAGCCGTTCTTTTAACTGAGCTAAAGCCGCTCCGCGATGAGAGATGGCACTTTTCTCTTCTGCAGATAACTGTGCCATGGTCTTTTCTTTACTAGGCACATAAAATATTGGATCATAGCCGAATCCATTCGTTCCTTGTCGATGATCTGTAATGAAGCCTTCACAGCTACCGGAATAAGTAGTTGTCTCGATAGTAGGACCCGCAATCGCTAGAACGCACCGAAAACGGGCTTGACGCGCCGTTTCAGGTACTTCTACAAGATTAGCTAGCAACTTATCGATATTCGCTTCATCGTTCGAAGGCTCGCCTGCATAGCGTGCAGAGTAGACACCTGGCTCACCATTCAATGCATCAACTTCTAGCCCACTGTCGTCTGCAATTACTACTTTCCCTAGTAAATTTGCAACAGTCTCAGCTTTTAGTATGGCATTTTCAACGAAAGTGGTACCCGTTTCTTCAACATCAATCGATTCTTCGATATCCTGCAATGTCAACACCGTGATACCTAAAGGGCGAAAGAGAACTTCAAAGTCTTTCGCTTTACCTGTATTATTCGTTGCGATTAATACTTCTTTCATTGCGCCTCGCCTACCTGTTGCCCAATCTTATCCGCCAACTCGCCTAATACTTCTTTTTGAATTGCAATCAATTGTTCAATTCCCGATTCAGCCAATGTCAATAAATCATTCATTTCTGCTCGGGAAAAAGTAGCTTCTTCACCCGTCCCTTGGAGTTCCACGAATTGGCCTTGTCCTGTCATCACCACATTCATGTCGACGTCGGCAGAAGAATCCTCTACATAGTCAAGATCCGTGATCAATTGACCGTCAGCTAGTTTACCAACACTTGTAGCAGCTAAGAAGTCACGAACGGGGAATACAGGCAATTTCTTTTCGATTTGCAATTTATTTGCTGCAATGACCAATGCAACGAATGCACCTGTAATCGAAGACGTCCGCGTTCCGCCGTCTGCCTGAATGACATCACAATCGATCCAAATTGTCCGCTCACCTATAGCATCCAAATCAACGACTGCACGCAAAGCTCGTCCGATTAAACGCTGGATTTCCATCGTACGACCGCCTACTTTACCGCGGGATGATTCACGGATTGTCCGTTGTCCTGTAGCCCGTGGCAACATGGAATATTCAGCTGAGATCCACCCTTTTCCACTATTACGCATAAACGGCGGTACCCGATCTTCAATCGTCGCTGTACAAATCACTTTAGTATTGCCAACTGAAATCAGTACGGAACCTTCTGGATGTATCAAATAATCTTTCTCTATCGTTACTGTACGAATATCTTCTGTTGCTCTTCCATCATGTCGCATACAATATCCTCCATTTTGATTCAATTATTTAGTGTGACGTACTCATCAAATCTACGTTCAATCCATCTTACCATATTCACAGCAAAAAACCCGAAAACGATGTACAGTTTTCGGGTACTGCCCTATCCTTTAAAAAGTTAACTTGCGTACGTCTGGCTGGGGAATGGCAAGCCAATCTTCAACGATGGCTTGAAACTTTTCCATCGAGCCTGTCGTGTAAAATATCGGCTCTTCCGCTGAAATAGATAGTAATTGCTCATCTTTTAGAATCCGTTCCACATCAATCACAGTCTCCGCCGCTGACGAAATAACATTTTTTTTATTGGAGAAATGCGCTTCGATATGTTCTTGCAATAATGGATAATGCGTACAGCCAAGTATTACAGAATCAAACGAATCGTTATGCAAGGGCAGTAATGTCTTGTCAACTATATCCTTTGCAGCCTGTGTACGATATTCTCCACTTTCAACGATGGGCACAAATTCCGGACATGCGAGTGAATAGACTTTTGCTTCCTTCTTTAAAGCCTGTATCGCTTGGTCATACGCTTTACTGTTCACGGTGCCCTCTGTACCAAGCACAGCAATTTCACCTGTTTGCGACGCATTGACAGCTGCTCTTGCCCCTGGCTCAATAACACCGACAACCGGAAAATCAAATTGCTTTCGTACTTCTTCTAACGCGATAGCTGTCGCAGTATTACACGCAATAACAAGCATTTTTATACCCATTTGCGCCAAACTGTTGACCATCTCTATCGTAAATTGCAATACTTCTTCGGCGGACCGTGGACCATACGGACAACGTGCGTCATCGCCAATATAAATAATAGGTTCATTCGGTAGGTGGTGGCGTAACTCTCTTACAACTGTCAATCCGCCGACTCCCGAATCAATTACTCCAATAGGTGCATTCAATGTAATCCCTCAATCTCTTGTCATCTGTTCATGTAGTTTAGCCAGCAATCCTGAAAACTGCTGAATTTCTTGCTCATTTGAATTTACAAGAACATCTTGTAAATACTCTTGTCTCTTCTGTATGACCTCTTCAATAATCCGTATTCCTTCAGGTAATAAATGGACACGGACCACCCGACGATCCTTTTCATCCCGCACGCGTTTCACTAGTTGACTATTTTCCATCCGGTCTACTAAATCCGTCGTGGTGCTGAATGCAAGGAACATTCTATTGGATAGATCTCCGATGGTCATATCACCATATTCCAACAACCATTGAAGAGCGCTGAATTGAGGAGGTGTAATAGTAGAGTTTTTTAATATTTTTCGACCTTGTTCCTTAATGATGGACGCAATGTATCGCAAATCTTTTTCCATCTTTACGATATCATTCGGTACGTTTTTCTGTTCATTCAACAAAAAATCAGCTCCCTGAAATGAGTCCTATCTTTTCATTGTACCGTTTTCATTGATGAACGCAACATTTTTTCCTTCGATTTTAAGCTAGAGAAGAAGTGATTGACACTGATTGCACAAAATTGATCTACTATCGTAAGCTGGGTATCATTTTAGTTCAGCTGTAATTCTCCCAATCGCAATAATTCGACTATAGCCTGTGCTCTGCCTGATACACCCAGTTTTTGAATTGTATTCGAAATATGGTTTCGTACGGTTTTCTCACTAATGGTCAGCTGTCCAGCAATTTCTTTTGTTGTAAAATCGTTTACCAGCAAAGTGAAAATTTGTCGTTCCCGATTTGTTAATAAAGAACGGTTTTGCATTTCATCCAAGATGCGCCCCTCCTCTTTACGCTTTCCCCTTAGGATATGTAAGCGTAAGGGCGGCTGTGTAGGCTTTTACGAGTTTTCAAGAAACAACTGTTTTTCTTCCTCTGTCCATGCAACAGGCCTACCATCACTTTTTCCAATTTGAACGATAGCGCCTCTACCTGTAAAGACGATTTCATCACGTTCATTTGTAGCCATATAATGTAGATCAACTGAACTTGTGCCCATAGTATTAGCCTTTACATGGATCTGTAGCTTTTCGTCAAAGTACACTTGCTTTACGAAATCGCATTGCAAATCCGCTACTATTGGAATAGTTTCACCTTTCGGATCAATCCACTTCGCCATATGGTTTAAGTGTTTCAAAAACTCAATTCTAGCATATTCAAAATATGCAAATACCTTCGTATTATTCAAATGTCCATACATATCTGTCTCTGAAAAACGTACTGAAACATCTGCATGAAAATGAAATCTTTCTACCCATTCCTCTAAATCGTCAATATAACTTGCTCTCATTTACATACACCCCTTTTTAATGAATCATCATTCATTATATCAAAATACAAGTTAACGTCAATTAACATTTATTACACTGATGATTACTAAAGAGTTGAAGACCTCGTGAAGAATTCTTTCTAAAAAGAACAATCACAAGCTAACTCATATAGTCGACAAGCTGTAAACGCCAAAAAACTGTCCAGAAGTCATAGACTTCTTGGACAGTTTGGTTTGTAGAAATTAATCTACTTGATGGTCACTTCCGAAGAAGTTCTTGAACATTTGGATCGTTGTCGCTCTACCAATTGCACCGATAGAAGTCGTCAATGGAATTCCTTTAGGACAAGCAACTACACAGTTTTGTGAGTTACCGCACTCAGTGATTCCTCCGTCTCCCATAACAGTAGCCAAACGCTCATCTTTGTTCATTGCGCCTGTCGGATGTGCGTTGAAAAGGCGTACTTGTGACATTAATGCAGGACCCATGAAGTTCGTCTTGTCGTTGACGTTCGGACAAGCTTCCAGACATACTCCGCAAGTCATACATTTAGACAATTCATATGCCCATTGACGCTTACGTTCAGGCATACGAGGACCTTCACCAAGATCATACGTACCATCGATCGGAACCCATGCTTTGATACGCTTTAACGAATCGAACATGAATTCACGGTCAACAACCAAGTCACGAACGACTGGGAATGTACGCATAGGCTCAAGTTTTATAGGTTGTGTTAACTGATCAACCAGCGCAGTACATGACTGACGAGGGCGACCATTAATAACCATTGAACATGCACCACATACTTCTTCCAAACAGTTCATATCCCAGTTAATAGGAGTCGTTTTTTCACCTTTAGCATTTACTGGGTTACGTCTGATTTCCATTAAAGCCGAAATTACGTTCATATTCGGACGATATGGAACTTCAAATCTTTCAACATAAGGGCTTGAAGTGGCAGTATCTTGACGATGAATGTCAAACACGACAGTTTTTGTAGCAGTTGCTGTTTGTTGTTCGCTCACTTTTGTCAATCTCCTTTCTTCGCTGAGTAATCGCGGATACGTGGAGGAATGATAGATGTATCTACATCTTCATATGAAATAATTGGTGCAGAGACTCCATCAAATTCCGCAATTGTTGTTTTCAAGAAGTTCTCATCGTCACGATTCGGGAAGTCTGGCTTATAGTGCGCGCCACGACTCTCATCACGATTCAATGCACCTAAAGTGATTACACGTGCTAGATATAGCATGTTTTTCAACTGACGTGTGAACATAGCTCCTTGGTTAGACCATTGCTGTGTATCCGTAATATTAATGTTTTCATAACGCTCAAGTAACTCGACAATTTTCTCGTCTGTCTGCTTCAATTTATCATTGAAACGAACAACCGTTACGTTGTCTGTCATCCACTCGCCAAGCTCTCTGTGAAGAACGTACGCATTCTCTGTACCGTCCATCTTAAGAGTGTCTTCCCATTTCTGTTGCTCTTCTTTCACTGCATCTTCGAAGATTGTGCCAGGAAGTTCATCAGCTGTACGCTTCAGATGCTTCATGTAATCGATAGCGTTTGGTCCTGCGACCATTCCACCATAGATAGCAGATAGTAACGAGTTAGCACCTAGACGGTTTGCACCGTGCTGTGAGTAATCACATTCGCCTGCTGCGAATAGGCCGGGAATGCTTGTCTGCTGGTGATCGTCAACCCATAGTCCACCCATTGAGTAGTGAACAGCCGGGAAGATTTTCATCGGCAATTTACGCGGATCGTCTCCTGTGAACTTTTCATAAATCTCGATGATTCCACCAAGTTTAATGTCTAGTTCTTTAGGATCCTTGTGGGATAGATCCAAGTACACCATGTTTTCACCGTTGATACCTAGTTTTTGGTTTACACATACGTCAAAAATTTCACGTGTTGCGATATCCCGTGGAACTAAGTTACCATAGTCCGGATATTTTTCTTCCAAGAAGTACCAGGGCTTCCCATCTTTATATGTCCAAACTCGTCCACCTTCACCGCGTGCAGATTCACTCATTAGACGAAGCTTGTCATCTCCAGGAATCGCTGTTGGGTGAATTTGGATGAATTCGCCGTTTGCATATTTTGCACCTTGCTGGTATACGATAGAAGCTGCAGAACCTGTGTTGATCACAGAGTTTGTAGACTTACCAAAGATAATACCAGGGCCGCCTGTTGCCATGATGACAGCATCCGCTTTGAATGCTTGGATTTCCATTGTCTTCATGTTTTGGGCTTTGATCCCACGGCACGTACCCTCTTCATCTTTAATGATTCCAAGGAATTCCCAGTGCTCATATTTTTGAACTAATCCTGCTACCTCGTGAGAACGCACTTGTTCGTCAAGAGCATAAAGTAACTGTTGTCCAGTTGTTGCACCTGCATATGCTGTACGGTGGTGAAGTGTACCACCGAAACGACGGAAATCCAAAAGACCTTCTGGCGTGCGGTTAAACATAACACCCATACGGTCCAATAAGTGGATGATTCCAGGAGCTGCTGCCGTCATTGCTTGTACTGGTTTTTGATTCGCTAGGAAGTCTCCACCGTAAACTGTATCATCAAAGTGAATGTCGACGGAATCGCCTTCACCTTTCGTATTTACAGCACCGTTAATGCCGCCTTGGGCACATACGGAGTGGGAACGTTTTACTGGTACTAGCGAGAACAAGTCAACCGGTACACCAGCTTCTGCTGATTTGATGGTAGCCATTAGTCCAGCTAGTCCTCCACCGACGACAATCAATCTGCCTTTTGCCATTATTGTGTCACTCCTCAATTATACGTAATTTCATTAGTTATTAGTTATTTACACAAAAGCTAGAAGTGCTTGAATTCCAATTACAGAAAGTATTAAGAATATAACGATTGTGATGTAAGATACGATTTTTTGTGATCTTGGTGATTGTGCAATTCCCCAAGTAACACAGAAAGACCATAATCCGTTTGCTAAATGGAAAGTAGCAGATACAACACCTACGATATAGAATACAAGCATAAGTGGATTCGATAAAATATCGACCATCATGTTGAAGTCTACTTCAGTTCCAAGCGCTTTTTGAATACGAGTTTCGTATACGTGCCATGCAATGAAGATGACGAGGAATACACCCGTAAAACGTTGGAGTGTGAACATCCAGTTACGGAAAGTACTGTAATGGCCCACATTGTATTTCGCTGAGAAAGCTATGTACACTCCGTAAAAAGCGTGGAACATGAGTGGAATGTAAATAATAAACCATTCCAAGAAAAGTACAAACGGCAAGTTCCCCATAAAATTAGATGCTGTGTTGAATGCTTCCTCACCGCGCGTTGCAAAATGGTTAATTACTAAGTGTTGGGCAACAAAAAGTCCAACTGGAATTACACCAAGCAACGAATGTAGACGGCGTAAGAAAAAATCTGTTTCTTTCGACAAGTCTTTTACCCTCCCTTATTTCTGAGATTATACTGTAGTGATGCGGTTCTCTATCTAGTTCGCATTCGCCAGTATCTCTCTTCGTGGTACAATATGATAACATGTATATTGTACTCCTCTGTATTGGACAGGTCAAGACGCTGTGAACTTTTCATAGTAGATTATGATTTTTCCAAAAACGTCGAATAACACTTCACTTTCTCCTATGATCTGACAACACTTGACATAGTTTGAAGCCCATACGAATAAGGGTTAGAAAGATTATCATTTGTTTTGTTCGCATTACATAACGCATTTATTTACAAAATATAAGTCTTTGAAAAAAATAACTGATTATTCAAATAAAGTATACCGAAACTCAAACCTCTATCAATAATCTGATCACTAAACACTAATGAAAGCCCCTTGATTTTTATTCAATCAAGGGCTTTTCAGACTTCTCAGGTTGCTGGAAATGAGCGAATAGCTCTTCAGCTACTTTCTGTGGCATCCCTGCTTCTTTTAATTGTTCAGATGTTGCTTCGCGTATGGCTTTCACTGTTTTAAAATGTTTCAGTAATTGCGGTTTACGTTTTGGTCCAACTCCTTCAATTCCATCGAGTGAAGAAGTCAGTGAAGATGCCCCCCGCCGCTGTCTATGGAACGTAATAGCAAATCGATGGACTTCATCTTGGACGCGTTGTAACAAGTAAAAAGCTTCACTCGTTTTCTTTAACGGAACAACCTCCGGCGGATGACCGTACAACAACTGCGCTGTATTATGTTTATCATCTTTTGCTAGTCCAGCTATTGGAATGGAAAGACCCAGTTCATCTTCCAACACTTCCCGAGCGATTTCCATCTGTCCTTTCCCACCATCAATGACAATTAAATCAGGTAAAGGCAACTGATCTTTTAAGACACGTGTATAGCGTCGTCTAACCACTTCACGCATCGCACCATAATCATCATGCGCTGCAGCAGTTTTAGTTTTATATTTCCTGTAATCTTTTCTATTTGGTCTTCCATCTACAAATGATATCATCGCGGATACCGGTTCCACGCCATGTGTATGCGAGTTATCGAAAGCTTCGATGCGAAGAGGCGTACTGATATTCATCGCTTCTCCAAGCTCTTCACATGCACCAATTGTACGTTCTTCTTGGCGTTCAATTATTTGGAATTTAGCATTCAATGCAATGGATGCATTCTTGGCAGCGAGTTTGACAAGTTCTTTTTTCTTTCCACGTTGTGGGATCAACACATTCGTATCGAGTAATTGATCTGCTAATGTAACATCAACAGTTTCCGGTAGAAGTACTTCTTTCGGCAATAAATGTTGGGCTTCTCCATAGAAACGGCCGAGATATGTTAGTAATTCATCTTGCGGATCTTGATAGGCCGGAAAAATAGAGACATCCCGTTCTATCATCTTACCTTGTCTGACGAAGAATACTTGCACACACATCCAGCCTTTATCCACTGCATAGCCAAAAATATCACGATCTGTAAAATCATTCGCATTCATATTCTGCTTTTCCATAACGGTTTCAATGTTAGTAATTTGATCGCGATATTCTTTCGCACGTTCAAATTCTAATTCTTCCGCTGCTGTATTCATTTTTTGCTGAAGTTCCTTTTTGACTTCTTTATAGCCGCCATTTAGGAATCGTGTAATGTCTGCAATCATTTCAGTATAAGCATCGGCAGGTACCTCTTTAATACAAGGTGCAAGACATTGACCGATATGATAATACAAACACGCGCGTGTAGGAATACTTTGACATTTGCGGTATGGATATAAGCGATCCAGTAATTTTTTTGTTTCATGCGCGGCCGTAGCATTTGGATAAGGTCCAAAATACTTGCCTGACTTCTTATTGACTTTACGCGTGATAATTAACTTCGGATGACGTTCGTTAGTGATTTTCAAGTAAGGATATGTTTTGTCATCTTTTAGCATGATGTTGTACTTTGGATCGTACTTCTTTATCATGTTCAATTCCAAAATTAATGCCTCAATTTCAGAATTGGTAACTATATATTCAAAATCCTCTATTTCTCCGACCAATCGCTGTGTCTTGCCATCATGGGAACCCGTGAAATAGCTACGCACACGGTTTTTTAACACTTTTGCTTTCCCTACATAAATGACAGTACCTTGACGATCCTTCATCAAATAACAACCCGGCAATTCGGGGAGGATCGAAAGTTTATGTTCAATGATTTCATTCATTATTTTCACCTACTAAAAGACCGGGCTGCTCTGCGGCCCGGTCTCTTGTATTTATGCGTGTTTTTCGATTAGTTGTGCAAGTGCTTCTTTCGGTTGGAAGCCTACTACTTTCTCAGCTACTTCTCCGTCTTTAAACAGAAGAAGTGTTGGGATCGACATGATACCAAACTGGCTAGCAGTTTCTTGGTTATCATCCACGTTTACTTTTACAATGTTCGCTTTTCCTTCAAGTTCTCCTGAAAGTTCTTCAAGTACAGGAGCGATCATTTTACATGGTCCACACCAAGGTGCCCAAAAGTCTACTAGTACTACGCCTTCTTTTACATTTTCAGCAAAGTTCGAATCGGTTGCATTGATAATCGCCATTCTAATTTCCTCCTTAGTCTTTAACTATATTCGTATTATATCATGGAGGTATAGAAGGAGCTAAAAAAATGCCTGTATCACTTTATTAGCTTACTTTGATCTTTTTAATTTCTTCGATCATGATTGGAATGATTTCGAAGATGTCACCTACGATACCGTAGTCTGCAATTTTAAAGATGTTCGCTTCTGGATCTTTGTTAATTGCCACGATGACTTTCGAGTTGGACATACCTGCTACGTGCTGGATCGCCCCAGAAATTCCAGCTGCAATATACAAATCTGGTGTTACTACTTTACCCGTTTGACCAATTTGTAGTGAATAGTCGCAGTAATCTGCATCACACGCTCCACGCGAAGCACCGACTGCACCACCTAGAAGATTTGCTAATTCTTTTAAAGGCTCAAATCCTTCAGGTCCTTTGACGCCACGGCCGCCCGCTACGATTACTTTCGCTTCAGATAGATCCACGCCTTCAGTTGATTTACGTACTACGTCTTTGATAACAGAACGAAGATTCGTAATTTCGACAGTTTTCGCTGTTACGTCACCTGAGCGGCTTGCATCATGTGCTAATGGCTCGATGTTGTTCGGACGGATGGTGATAAATTGCAAACCTTCTTTGATTTCCACTTTTTCAAATGCTTTACCAGAATAGATCGGGCGGATGAACTCTGCGTCGTCGCCTTCTCCTTCGATTTTTGTAACATCTGAAATTAATCCCGTTCCAAGTTTACTTGCAATTTTCGGTGATAGATCTTTACCCATTGCTGTGTGTCCAAATACCACACCATCAGGAGATTCATCTTCGTAAACTGCTAGGAATGCCTGACCAAAACCGTCTGGTGTGTAGTGCTTCAAATGCGGGTGCTCAACCGCTACTACACGATCCGCTCCATAATGAATCATTTCTTCGCCAAGTGACTGAACTTGATCCCCTATAAGAACAGCGACAACTTCTCCGCCGTCTGAAATATTCTTAGCTGCTGCAATTGTTTCAAATGATACGTTGCGTAGTTCTCCATCACGTGCTTCACCTAAAACCAACATTTTCTTTGACATAATGTAGTCCCTCCTAATTACGGTTCTCTATATGAATTAAATTACTTTCGCTTCGTTACGCAATAATTTTATAAGTTCAGCTGCTTGATCTGCTGGCTCTCCTTCAAGTACACGCCCTGCTGCTTTCTCGGGTGGTAAGAAGACTTCCTTCGTTTCCGTCTTCGCTTCCACGTCATCTTCCTCTAGGTCCAAATCATCGAACTCTAGGTCTTCAAGTGGCTTTTTCTTCGCTTTCATAATACCAGGCAAAGATGGATAGCGTGGTTCGTTCAGTCCTTGTTGTGCTGTCACCAGAAGCGGTAGGGATGTTTCAATCGTTTCTGAATCCCCTTCTACGTCCCGCACAACCGTTGCGTTCGTTCCGTCGATCGTTAATTCTGTAATTGTCGTAACATAGTTAATGCCTAGTAATTCTGCAACACGGGGTCCCACTTGTCCTGAACCGCCATCGATTGCTACGTTACCTGCCAAAATTAGATCAGCATCTTTATCTTTTAGGTAATCTGCAATGACTCTTGCGGAAGTGTGTTCGTCTATCTCATCAATGTCGTCTTCAATATTGATGAGTACCGCTTTATCTGCACCCATTGCCAATGCTGTTCGCAATTGTTTCTCGGAATCTTCGTTACCGATTGATAATACAGTTACTTCCCCACCGTGTTCGTCACGTAGTTTAATAGCTTCTTCCACTGCGTACTCATCGTATGGATTGATGATGAATTCTGCGCCATCTTCAGCAATGGCACCGTTTGAGATTGAAATCTTTTCTTCCGTATCAAATGTTCTTTTTACTAATGCATAAATGTTCATTAATAGAACCTCCCTTTTTGATAATTACTTCCCAGTAAATGTAGGTTGACGCTTTTCAATAAATGCTTGAATACCTTCCTTAGCATCTTCGGATACGAACACTTCTCCAAATGACTTGGCTTCTTCTTCGACACCTTCATAGAAGGACTGATCTTTTGAGTAGGAAAGCATACGCAATGCATGTTTCACGGCAATCGGACTCTTTTGAGCAATTTTCTTTGCCATCTTTAATGTTTCAGCCGATAGTTCTTCATCTGCATATGCATGATTGGCAAGTCCCCATTGTACTGCATCTTCACCTGAGATTGGATCACTCGTCAACATGATTTCTGCTGCCTTCGCTACACCAACCAAACGCGGCAAACGTTGCGTACCTGCAAACCCAGGAATAAGACCTAATTGCAATTCAGGCAAGCCTAATTTCGCACTCTTCGTAACTAAACGAATGTGGCAAGCCATAGCAAGCTCTAAACCACCTCCAAGTGCCGCTCCATGAATGGAAGCGATTACAGTTTTAGGGAAGTTTTCTAAACGCTCGAAAACTTCTTGTCCTTTACTAGAAAGCTTCGAGAACGCTGCTCCTGTGTCCACCGTTGTGAATTCTTTGATGTCCGCACCCGCTGAGAAGAATCGACCTTCACCATATAGAACAACAACGCGAACTTCATCGTCATGCTCTAGGCTGGTTAACAACTGATCCACTTCCTCAATCAATTTTGAAGATAGTGCATTCGCTGGCGGATGGTCAATTTTCGCTAATGCGACATGACCGTCTTTCTCCAAGTTAATCAATGTCATCTACTATCTCTCCTCTAATACAATGCTTACTTTTGTTCATAGCCATGCAATAGCATATCGGTAACTTTAGGTGCTAAGTTGACCAAATTAAACTTCTGTTCGTTCATCACCCAAGAGGTAATCGTCTCGTCCATAGTGCCAAATAGCATCTGCCTCGCTAGTCTAAGGTCAAGCTCAGGAGACAACTCTCCTTTCTCTACCCCTTCTTCCAGCAAAATATCCAACAAAACCGTATATTCTTTCAACACATTATTGATTTGAAGTCGCAGATCTTTATTTGACTGTCTGAGTTCCAATTGTGTGACGATCGCTAAATGATGATCTTCTTCTAGTATTCTAAAATGGTTTTCTACAACCAATTGCAATTTTTCTGCGATCGGAAGATCTTTTTTTAATATTTCTTTAATATTTTCTACAAAAATCGCCAATTTGTCTCTGAATACGGATATTAGAATGTCTTCTTTATTTTTAAAGTACAAATAAATGGTTCCATCCGCGACTCCAGCTTCTTTAGCTATTTTCGAGACTTGTGCTTGGTGGTACCCATTCTCTGCAATAACAATCACTGCAGCATCTACAATTTGTCTATATTTAGGTTTTGTTCGCTTCATTAATGATTCACCACCAAAAAGAAAATATGAATGATGATTCATTCATATCTTCATGTTAATATTCTTTTGGGTTATAGTCAAGCATTTAATTACGAACTTTTTAATGAATTTTGAACTTCCGTTAATTTCTTTCGTTCTTCTTCCACTAATGTTCTGCGCAGTATTTTACCTACCGCCGTTTTAGGAAGATCTTCTCGGAAGTCATAATGCTTTGGAACTTTAAATGCAGCAAGTTGTTTTCTGCAATACGTATCTAATTCTTTTTCTGTTACGGAATATCCTTCTTTTAAGACAATATACGCTTTAACTGTTTCACCACGATATGGATCCGGTACACCTGCTACGATACATTCTTGAATAGCTGGGTGCTCATACAGGACTTCTTCGATCTCACGTGGATAGACATTGAACCCGCTTGCAATAATCATATCTTTTTTACGATCGACAACATAGAAGTAGCCGTCCTCATCCATATACCCTAGATCTCCTGTCAAAAACCATCCTTCACGGAATGATTCCTGTGTGTCATCAGGTCTATTCCAATAACCTTTCATTACTTGAGGTCCTTTTATCGCAATCTCCCCAATTTCTCCTACCGGCAACGGTTCTGATGAACTTGGGCCAAGTACACATCCATCTGTATCAGGCCATGGAACTCCAATAGAGCCACGCTTTTCCAATCCATCCCACACAAAGTTAGCCATAGCGACTGGAGATGTCTCAGTTAAGCCATATCCTTCTACAAGCTTTCCACCGGTTACCGCTTCAAACTTTTCTTTCACTTCAATTGGTAATGCAGCAGATCCACTAATACAAGCTTTAATAGAAGATAGATCATATTTTTCCAAATCAGGATGATTCAATAGCCCAATATAGATCGTTGGTGCTCCCGGGAATAATGTAGGTTTTTGTTTATCAATATCTTTCAATGCCGTCTTGAAATCAAATTTAGGTATCAAGACCATTTTATGACCTTTCATTACAGCAAAAATTAAAACTGTCGTCATACCATAAACATGGAAAAACGGTAGAATGCCCATAATCGTTTCTTCGCCATCAGCCGTTTTGTATAACCATGCACTGCACATTTCAGTATTGCTAATTAAATTGGAATGTGTCAGTTCTACACCTTTTGGCGGTCCTGTAGTTCCTCCGGTATATTGCAATAATGCAATATCACCATTTTCATAAGCTACATGAATTGGATCGGGTTTTGTCGTTTTCATTATTTCTGTATATACATGATGCATACCACGATGCTCCACTTTCACCATCAACTTATGTTCTTTTTTCTGAATGAATGGATAGACTAGATTTTTTGGGAATGGGAGATAATCTTTGATCCCCGTAATAATAATATTTTCAAGCGCAGTTCCGTCCATGGCTTTCGTGACACGGGGGAACAAAATATCAAGTGATATAATCACTTTTGCACCCGAATCAGAAAGTTGGTAGTGCAATTCGCGCTCTGTATATAATGGATTTGTCTGAACCACAATTGCACCTGCATAGAGAATTCCAAAGTAAGCGATAGCGCTTTGCGGACAGTTCGGTAGCATAATGGCAACGCGATCACCTTTTACGATCCCTAACTTTTGTAAATAGGTCGCAAATTTTAAGGCGGACTCGTGAAATTCTTTGAACGTGATGTCTTTCCCCATAAAATGCATCGCTGTGTTGTTTGAATATTTTTTGCCCGACCTCGTTAGATAGTCTTGCAATGGAATATTTTCATAAGCTAAAGTAGTCGGGATTTCTTTTGGATATGCAGCAAGCCAAGGTTTCTTTGTCATCTTTACAACTCCTTTACACTAATATAGTAGTTTGAATATTCCTTGTTCATTAGTATATCGATAAACTAATTAGTTTACAAGATAAATATGAAAGCGCTTTATTTATCTGTATAAATGCCTCTTAGTCTATGTGAGTGTAATGACTATTATACATTTTTAAGAGTTTGAGAAGCTGGCCATGCGAAGCGGGGAGGCAATTTGTGCTTCAATCCCCTCGTAAACACTAAACAATCCTCCGTTTAGTTTTGATTTTTTACGTTTTAAATGTAAAAAACACACCAAGACCGAGGTCAAGGTGTGTTGGTGACAAGCCAGTATACTCCGACAAGGACGAAGAGTACACAGACTACTAATAATATCTTAATTAATCTTTCCATAATATGCGGTCTCCTATGAAATACTGGCGCCGATGACGAATGACAGACCTACCGAAATGCAGAGTGAGATGAAGCCGACGGAGCGGTTGTCCGCTTGAATCTCCTCGTCCACTTTAAACTTCGGCGTCAGGAATTCGAACAGCAAGTAGGCAAAGACAAGAAGCACGAAACCGAATAAGCCCCAGCCCATCATCTGCGGCAAGCTGTTGTGCTGCTCGATTGAATAGCGGAAAATATTTGCGACACCAAATATCTTTCCGCCTGTCGCCATCGCCACTGACAAGTTTCCTTTACGAATCTCTTCCCAGTTTTTATATTTTGTTACAATTTCAAATAGCACCATCGACACGATCAAGCACAGTGTAACGACACTGAAATACCCGGCCGTCTCAACCAATGGATGACTCCAAAATCCCGTATGATTCATAACGCTACACCTTCTTTATGTTCTCTTGCTTGTCATACGATCCAAGCAGCTGAAAGGTTTCATTTATTTTAATTCTACTACAGTAACGCCACTTCCGCCTTCGCTTGCTTCACCAAAGCGATAGGATTTCACGCGTGAATGTTTTTTCAAGTATTGTTGAACACCTTGTCGAAGTGCCCCCGTTCCTTTACCGTGAATAATATTCACTTGATGGTAGTTGGACAATAACGCGTCATCAATATACTTCTCAGTACGTACAAGAGCATCTTCATATCGTTCACCACGTAAATCGAGCTCCATTTTCACATGCTCAGAACGACCTTTTACTGCTGAGACTGTGACATGTTTCTTTTCTTTCTCAGGCTTCGTATATTGCAGTCCAGACTCTTGTAATTTCATCTTCAAAATACCAATTTGAACGATCCATTCTTTATCTGAAACCTTCTCAACAAGAGTTCCCTTTTGTCCGTATGCGAGTACTTTTACTTCGTCCCCTATTTGTAATGGACGAGGTCCCGCTTGTGCTTTAATGGTTTTCTTTTTCTTTTCTTCAGGTGCCGCGCCTTCCAAACGCTTTCGGGCTTCTATTAGCTCATGCTCTTTGACACTAGCTCCGGCATTCATTCGTAAAGCACGTAAGTCTGAAATAACCGCTTCGGATTCTGTCTTTGCCTGATCCACGATTTTTTTTGCTTTCTCTTTGGCTGCTTCTGTTAAACGGTCTTTTTGCTCTTCGAATTCTTGGAGTTTATCGTGTAATTCTTTTTTCAGCTTCTCTGTTTCCAAAAGTACGTCATGTGTTCGTTCAGCATCTTTTTCGGATTGTACACGGCTCGTTTCAAGAGAAGCGATCATAGAATCTACTTCTCCACGATTTTCTCCGGTGAAACTCTTTGCACGATCTATTACATGACTTTGTAAACCTAATCGTTTAGAAATTTCAAACGCATTACTTCGTCCCGGTACACCGATCAGTAAACGATAGGTAGGACTCAACGTATCAATGTCGAATTCAACACTCGCATTGGTCACACCCGCCCGGTTAAAGCTATACGCTTTTAATTCTGGATAATGAGTCGTTGCCATTACACGTGCGCCAGTACCATGCACTTCATCCAGAATGGATATGGCAAGAGCAGCACCTTCTTGAGGATCCGTCCCTGAGCCTAATTCATCGAATAATAATAGAGAGCGATCATCGAACTTCTTCAATATATTCACGATGTTGACCATATGGGAAGAAAATGTACTCAAGCTCTGTTCAATCGATTGCTCATCCCCGATATCTGCATAAATCGAATCAAAGACAGCAATTTCAGAACCGTCAAGTACTGGAATAGGCAGACCTGATTGTGCCATCAACGTGCAAAGTCCCACTGTTTTTAGCGTAACGGTCTTCCCACCTGTATTTGGACCAGTGATCACAATCGTCGTAACGTCTGTACCAAATTCAATCGTATTCGCTACCGCTTCATTAATAGGTAGGAGTGGGTGACGCGCTTTAGAGAGACGCATATAGCCATCCGCGTTAACGGCTGGTTTAGTACATTTATTGGCAGTACCGTATTTCGCTTTCGCTAAAATGACATCAACTTCTGCCAATAGCTGTACTAATGTGAATAACTCATGAGCAATTTCTTGAACACTTGCAGACAAGGCAAGCAAAATCTTTTCGATTTCTTCCTGCTCTTTAACTTTCAGTTCACGAATCTCGTTATTTGCCTGAACGACTGCATCCGGTTCGATGAACAATGTTTGGCCAGATGAAGACATATCGTGAATAACACCGCCATAGTGAGAACGATATTCCGCTTTAACGGGAATACAATAACGATCATTACGCATCGTTACGATTGCGTCAGAAAGCATTTTCGATGCGTTCTTCCCTTTAGTATAACTTTCAAGACGTTCACGCACACGGCTTTCTTGGATACGTAAGCTCTGACGAATCGAACGTAACGCGGATGATGCACTGTCCATCACTCGACCATTATCATCGATTGCTGCATTAATTTCATGTTCGATTGCTGTCAAGACCGGCATCGCTTCTTTACGGGCGATTAAATGAGGAATAGAAATCTCGCCTTCAGTTGCAACAGCTTCTAAAAACTGACGAAGAATTCTGCTGGCACGGATAGTATCTGCAATTTCCACTAGTTCCATTGCGCTTAACATTCCACCAATTTGCGCTCGTTTCGCATGGGATCGTATATCATGGATTCCACCCATCGGGACATTCCCACGGATTCGTAGAAGCGCCAAACCTTCATCTGTTTCCTCAAGTAACCGATTGACATCTTCCAGACTTTTTGAAGGTACTAATTGCTCTATATGTGCACGGCCCACAATGGACGTACATTGTGCCGCTACTTGTTGAATGATTTTATCAAATTCAAGTGTTTTTAAGACACGCTTTTCCAATGTCTTACACTCCCTTTCATTTACGGATCACTTTCTCAATAAATGTTTCAAGTGGCCATGTGTTGATTACCTGCTCAGCAGGAAGCCAAGCTTTTTGTGCATATTCTACGCCAATCGGCATAATATCAAGTTGTTCTGTCGCGTGCGCATCTGTATTGATCGCAATATTGACACCAGCTTTCATAGCTTGGATTACATGTTCTGTGCGCAAATCCAAACGATATGGACTTGCGTTCACTTCAAGTATTTTGCCGTATTCGCTCGCCCATTTGATGAGTTGCTCGATGTCTGGATTATATCCTTCACGTTGACCAATAATACGGCCTGTCGGGTGGGCAATCATGTGCACGTGTGGATTTTTACATGCAGCATGTAGGCGCTCCATAATCTGCTCCTGTGGTTGATTGAAACTAGAGTGAATGGATGCAATGACGAAGTCAAGTTGCTCTAGAATCTCATCTTCAAAATCTAATTTTCCATCCGGTAGAATATCCATCTCGGTTCCGCAGAATACTTCAATGTCATCATACTTCGCGTTCACTTCACGTATTTCTTCAATTTGCTGTAATAGACGCTCAGGTGTTAAACCATTTGCCACTTTTAAATACTGCGAATGATCGGTGATGACCAGATGTGAATAGCCTTTTGCACGACAAGCTTCCACCATCTCTTCTATAGAATGCCCGCCATCTGACCAAGTAGTATGCATATGAAGATCGGAACGAATCAGTTCAGGCGTGACAAGTTTAGAAATCTCACTTG